>JBGCES010000115.1:0-6754 GCA_045106545.1 Saprospiraceae bacterium | reverse complement strand
ATGAAGGTATTTTGCTGATTTATAATGGTAGCAATGCCGCCAATTTCAACGATCCTGCTTTACCTAAATTCACTTACGCGGCTGGTCAGGCGTTATTTAATAAAAACGCTCCATATCAATTAATTGATCGCACCGAAAGTTATTTTATTCATCCCGACAAAGATTACGAAAAAGTCGGCGAAGTCAACGAGGTTTGTTTTGTAGAAGGATTGGTTTATTTTCAAAATAAATGGTTCTTGTACTATGGAACGGCGGACTCCAAAATTGCGGTAGCGATCAATGAAGATTAAGACTTTCAAGTACAAAAAGTCGAATTATCCGCCCTAATTTTTAATTGCAAATTTGACTTGTACATTCATTTTTACGACCTCTTTTTCTCCAGCTACGTGTCCTGCCACTAAAGATGGTAACAATTTAATAACCCGCAATGCCTCTGCGTTACATGCTTCGTCAAAGCCATTTCATATTTTAAAATCGATCAAATAACCATTTTTTTTAAACGGTAAATTGAATTATTGTTTCTCCTTCTATGCCATCATCAAACGCTGTTTTGGAGTAGCGTAAATGCTGCTTGATAAATTTTGTGAAATTAATTCTTCTTCAAATAAGAAATCGCCAAACGTATTTTATGGTATTCGAGCTCTTGATTTAATAACTCATAAATCGGTTTGACTGATTTTCCGTCAAATTCATCACCTAGTTTTTCCAATACTTGCTCAACCCGATTAATTTCAGTTTGATGGACGTATTTTAATAAATCAATTTGCTCGCCTTTTTCAAATAAATAAGCCAAGTGTGAATAAATAGTAGTCGGACTAGCGTTGCGCTTTTCGGCGATTTGTTCTACGCTCAAACCTTGCTTATACAACCGATGGGTAATCACGTAAGTCGAACCGCGTAGCCGATTTCCTTGCTGGCTGGCTTCTACCACAAATTCCTCAATGGCATCCATGAAAATACTGCCATAGAGGTGTAGTTTACGCTCACCAACTCCGCTCACATCGCCCATTTCTGCATCAGTAGTCGGGCGTTTGGCTGCCATTTCTTCAAGGGTGGCATCACTGAAGATAATGTAAGGTGGAACGCCTTTTTCTTGTGCCAAGCGTTTCCGCAATTGGCGTAATTGTTCAAATAATTCATCACGGACGCGTTCGCGTTTAGGTTTCGCTTTAGCGGCTTTCTTCGCAGCTTCTTTGCGGCTTTCCACCTCTTGTGGTTCTACCATCGCGACGGACTGCTTTTCAAATAGAATCGCCTTACTTTGGGGAGTCATTTTTAACTTGCCACCGTCTTCCAATGCTAGTTCAATGATACCCATTTGCAGCATTTGGTCAAGGTAATGCCGCCAGGCTTTCCACGTCAAATCTTTGCCTGCGCCGTAGGTTTTAATTTTATCATAACCCGCTTGCTGCAAGGCGTAACGTGTCGAACCACGGAGTACATCAATCAACATCGTCGCACCGACTTGTTCCTTGAGACGATAAATAGCTGAAAGTGCCTTCTGAGCGATGACGGTTCCGTTGATTTGCTTGGGTGGATTGCGACAAATATCGCAGTTGCCGCAGTCTTCGGTCAGGTGTTCGGAGAAGTAGGCGAGGAGGATTTTTCGCCGACAAATTTGCGCCGTAGCGAACTGATACATCCGATCCAGTTTCGCTAATTTGATGTCTGTGATGCTGGTTTTATTGCCATCGGATAACATCTCTTTATAAGTCACCACGTCATTGTAACTATAAAAAAGTACTGTATCAGCTTTTACGCCGTCACGCCCTGCGCGTCCGATTTCCTGATAATAATTTTCAATACTTTTTGGCAAATTATAATGAATAATCCACCGCACATTTGATTTGTCGATCCCCATGCCGAAGGCGATGGTGGCGCACACAATTTGGGTGTTATCATTAATAAATTCTTCTTGAACTTTAGAACGAATTTCGGACGGTTGGCGACCGTGATAATAAGCGGCGTCTATGCCTTTACTTTGTAAACGCTCGGCGAGTTTTTCACAACTTTTGCGACTCAAACAGTAAATGATGCCCGATTCATTGGGACGGCGTTTGATGAATTGTAGAATTTGCTCAATGCGTTTTTGTCCGGGACGAACGGATAGACTCAGATTTGGTCGGTCGAAGGAAGCAAGAAACGTTTTAGGATTTTGCAAGTTGAGTTGGGTAATTATATCGCGGCGTGTCACTTTATCTGCCGTTGCCGTGAGTGCAACAATGGGCGTATTGGGAAAGTCACGTTTAATAAATTTCAACTTGGTATATTCAGGTCGAAAATCGTGTCCCCAATTGGAAATACAGTGCGCCTCGTCCACTGCAAAGAGCGAGACTTTTACTTTTTTTAATAAAGAAATAAAAGAACCAGATACGAGCCGCTCAGGAGATACGTAACACAGATCGATGCGCCCGTAGAATAAATCGTCTTCTACTGCGCGTTGTTGTTCGTAACTTTGGGAGGAGTTGAGAAAAGCGGCATTGATGCCCACTGCGCGTAGTCCTTCTACTTGATCTTTCATTAACGAAATCAAAGGCGATAAGACAATTGCCACACCTTCCATTGTTACAGCTGGAATTTGGAAACAAATTGATTTTCCACCGCCCGTTGGCATGAGCACCACAGCATCTTTTTTACCATAAATCTGATTGATAATATCCGCCTGCATCGGGCGAAATTCATCATAACCAAAGTATTTTTTTAGTGCGGCGTAAGCTTTCTCCAAGTTCATAAGTGGAACGGTTGACGGTCGAAGGTTGACGGCGGACGGTGGTTGGTCGGAATAAAAATATTTCGGATAGGAAATTAAATGTATCGGAATAAAATATGTCTGCCTGAATTTCGTGTGGCGACAAATATGGTGAAAAATATTTTAAAATGTAAAAATGTGAAAGGAAAAGTTTTAAAATCAGAGAACGGAGAACGGAGAACAGAGAACAGAGAATTTTGTTACAACTGTATTCCATTGAGTAAATAGAGCGCAATGGAATTATTTTTTATTTTTTTCTAAATTATTGACCATGAAAACTAAAATCTGCGCTACGTGCCAAACGGAACACGATACGATGTTTCGGGTACAAATTCAAAAAGGAAAGAAATGGATTTTTGTTTGCGAAAGCTGCTGCAAAAAACATCAGAAAGGCGCGTTTTATCGCTATGGCGGGACGTGGAAGGGCTATCGGCATGGATCGCCAAAAAATGGATAGATAGGATGGTGAAATGGTGTAATTGTCAAATTGTGAGTATTGTACTCACAATTTGACAATTACACCATCCAGATATTACTGCTTCACAATTCTTCTCACCTCTTCACCCATTTTCACCACATATATTCCTGCTTCCAATCGTTGCAAATCAATCTCGCTCAGCTGCTGACTTTTAAGTACGATTCTACCTTGCACATCATAGATTTCAATGCCTTCTGCGAAAGTCTGATTGGTATTAATAAATAAGACATCGCGTACTGGATTAGGATATATTTCTATAAAATCTGCTACAATTTCTACCTCGACGGGCGTACTTAATTCGTTTTCAATTACAATTAAATCACTATACTCCGTATCGCCACTTTCAAAAGTAATAGCTAAGCGATAGTATGCTAAAGGTAGCGGCTCGTAATCGATCCATTCCCCCAGCAAGTTACCGTTGTTAGCATCGGTATCTAAGTCAGCTACTTCCGTGAAATTAACGGTATCGGGACTTCGCTCGATTGATAAACTTACAAGGTCGCCCGTAAAATTGAGGTTATATTGAATTAAGTTTTGTGCATCTTGTGCTGTTCCTTGCCATTGAATGGATGTAATCGGTAATGCCCCGCTTACGACCTTCAATTCCTCTTCTACATCAAAAGGATTACTCCATTTTTCGTTGGTATAAACATCTGACCCGCCGAGTGTTTGTAAAAAGGCAGCAAGTGCATCTTTTTCGGCTTGCGTCATATTTAAACGCTGTGGATCACCTCCTGGACGTAAGCGTGGGTCGAGGTTCTGCACATTTTCAATACCACTATTGTAGTGTTCAATCATCGCTGTCATGCCGCCTGCATGCCCATTGTGAAAAGCATCGCCATTGGTAGAACCATCTGCTTTGACAAAATCACGCAAGCTAGGTGAACGTGTATTGGTAAAATCATTGATGCCATTCAGACCTGTGACCATACCATTATTTCCAATATTATTATTACCACCAGGTCCACCGCCACCACGCGTTGGGTCAATATCAAATTCTGGTGCTTGGTGACAACGTTGACAACCTAATCCGCCACCGGTACGCATACCGTTATTATTAAACTGCGGATTAGTAGAAAAAAGCTGCTTACCGTTATTTTCTTGCGTTGTAAAATTAGGGAATTGAGCGTTGTTGTTATTGACTTGGGCGCGTCCTACATCATATTTAGAATCAAAAGATTGAATGCTCCGAATAAATTGCGCTAATGCTAGTTGCATCCGTTCTTCCGTGATGTTAGGATCACCATAAACTTCTGTAAATAAGGTCTGATAATAATCAATATTTTCAAGGCGGGTAATTAAGTCTGCCAAACTCGGATCTCCATTTTGTCCACTAAAACCCATTTCAATATGATCTTGAATGGGTTGCGTAGTTTGTAGCTCTAAGGAGTTAGCGCGTTCATCCCAGAAGAAGCGGACTTCGTCTGCGAAGCGGGCATTGATCAGACGCATCGAATGTCTTCCTGTCAGTCCGTCCACGCCTTGACTGGCTTGATCTAAATCACCAAAGGCGTGTTCCTGTTGGTGACAACTCGCACAAGCTATCGTTCGATCAGTGGACATATTTTTATCGTAAAAAAGTACCCGTCCTAATGTTGCTCCAATGTCCGTAATTTGATTATTATTGGGCGTGTTATCATCATTAATATAATTGGGAACGGTTTGATTGGCGTAATTAAATAAGTCATCCAAATCAATAATTCCGCCCGTAAATGGAGAAGAAAAATTGAGTGAAGAAGCAATTGTTAATAGGGCAAAAAATGCTAGGCTAGCTTGTAAAATTTTTTTTATCAAGGAAAAGTAGTTGATGCGATGGCGCATAAATTTTTAGCGACCATTTACAATTTTGGAAAACGAATAGTTGAAGGTCTTGGATTTTTGGTAAAGGATTGATTTCTTAATGGTTTGGAGTAAAGACAAGGTGGGAGCGAGAAGTCCTACTTTTTATTTATTAAAATTTCAGAAATATTTTCTGGAAGCAAAAGTCAGCGAAAAAAGAAAGGCGGGCAAACATATTCAATTAAGTGCGGTGAGGTTTCAACGAATGGTAAAAAAGAACTGGGGTGATGCTCGCAAAGCATCACCCCAGTTTTATAAACTCATTCCTCCTTTTCTTCCAAAAACTCGTCTGTAAAGTGTGCTCGCCGTTTCGGCTGTGCAAATTTTTCTGCATTATACTTCTTCGATTTTCCTTTGGGTATCGAAAGACTTTGCCAGTCGTTATTTTTAATCATGCGACCGAGGTAGGTAATCTGCCCAATGTGGTAAGCGTAATGTGCTAATTGACGATTGATGGCTTCGGGAATCGTATGCCCCATATTACGAATGTAAACGGTCGTAGTCGCATTTTCGGCATTGACGGAATCCAAAGCAGCGAAAAGCACTTGCCAACCCACTTCCCATTTCTCAATTAATTCGGTTTTTGTTTTGATGGTCGGTTCAAATTCGGCATCGCGTTGTCGCCATTCTTTTTCGCCATCTGCGGTAAGAAAATCTGTCCAGCGCGAAAGCATATTTCCCCAAAGGTGCTTGACGATCACGGCGATGGAGTTACTCGCTTCGTTGGGTTGGTAAAATAGGTCGGTTTCGTCCAATTGCGCAAAGGTGCGGTCGCCGAGGAGTTTGTAATATTCAAATTGCTTACGGACGCTGTCGAGATAATTTTCAATCATGGAAAAAATGTCGTTTGAAGGTGGTTTGAAATAGTTAGAAAGTTGTCAGAGATGAGATGGTTAATACTGTTCGTATAATTTTAATACCTGTGCTCGCTCGCGCAGTGTCTCCGACCTGTGCGCAAAAAGACTACTCTCTCTGCTGTACCCCATACGTTCGCATCGCACTTTCAATCTGCTCCGCTTCCGTCGTATTTGGAAAGAGTCGATAACGCGGTGCTACAATTTCTTTAACCGAATCTACTTTGATTGCAATCAGCATTTTAAAAGGAAATAACTCACCAGCCATTAGTTTTAGCTTTTTTGCTTTAGCAGCAAAATCCGCTTCATTTGCCTTGATAATGCGGGCTGTTCCTTTCAATTGGAAGCCTTTTTGCACAAAAATATCGACAAAACTAACGCTGACCTGCGGTTGCTGACGGATATTTTTAATAGAATTTGGTGAAGCGATATTAGCTATGACGAGGTATCCGTCGTCCGTGTAGGTAAACATTTCTTTAGGAGAAACATTGGGCTGTCCGTTAGCATCAGCGGTTGCGAGCCAGCAGAGCACGCATTGGTCAATGGAGTTCTTGATTGCGGTGTTCAACATACGTAAAGGTTTATTTTTGTAAACTAACCAAAGTTTGCCTAGCTTCGTTCCTAGATTCGCACAGGACGGAGACATTGCGCGAGCGTCGTTAAGTACTTCAATCAATATAATCGTCACTTTATGACGAGTAATTTTTCCGATATACTGCGTTAAAAAATATTTCCGTAGAAGGACTATGTAAAAATTTTTTGCCTTGCCTATCGAAAAAATTACTATCGCCAAAAGTGTCGCTTATATCAATCGAAGTACTTACTAAAAACTTT
>JBGCES010000114.1:0-2482 GCA_045106545.1 Saprospiraceae bacterium | reverse complement strand
ATTTAGCAGTTGTGAGCATTTCTAAAACTTAATGATTAAGTTAATTTTAAGTGACTTTGTCAAGTTGCGCCATTCAGTTGATGGCACCTCCAACTTGTCTCCATTTTATAAATTTATAACGTTATAAAATGATAAAGATAGAAAATCCATTAGATTAATACGTCGTATTTATTGATTTTATCACGTTGTAAAATGATAAAGTCTAAAGTTGAAGCTTAGTTATCACTTGCATTTTATAAAATTCTAACGTTATAAATTTATCAATTCATAAAATGTTGAAAGGATATTGTATTTAGCATTTATCTTTACGATTTTATCACGTCATAAAATTATAAAGTGCAAAATTGTAAATTGAATAGAATTAATCGTTTTGTAAATTTATAACGTTATAAATTTATCATTTGATGATTTTATAAATCATAAACGTTAAAAAACTAAAAATTTATAGCGTTTCAATTTTATCATTTTAAAAAATCTATTATTATTGCGTTCTTCTTACGAATCTAATCAAGCAGCAGATATTTAACTATTCGTGTTCCAAATTAATCTGAGTAAAACGGAACAGCTAAATTTTTTCAGTATTTTATTAAAGAACTAATTAATCAATTCGAGATGAGTAAAATTATTGTTTTTGGTAACCAAAAGGGTGGAGTAGGGAAGACTACCTGTACGGTTTTGACTGCGGCTGCTTTATCCAGACCTCCTTTCAACCTAAAAGTAACCGTAATAGATACCGATCACCAGAAAAGTATCGTAAAATCGAGGTTATTGGATATGGAAGAGTTTGATGGAGTGATACCATTTGATGTATTAAATTATAATGCCCAGACCTTGCAAAACAAGATTCGGGATTTGGATAAAGACAATGATGTTGTTTTTATTGACGTGGCAGGAAAATTGGATAGTAATGTTGCACCAGAACAGCAGGAAATTAGCCGTGTGTTGATGTATGCAGATTATCTGTTCTTACCGTTTACGAGTGGAAATTACACTTTAGATGCTACGCTTGACTACTTACAGTTTGTACTAAAAGTGCGAGAACAACGTGCTGATTCAGCTCGACCGTTGCAAATTGTTGGTTTCATTAATATGTATCGAGAACGATCACGGAATAATCGTTATTTGATCGGAGAGATTAATCAGATCAAGCACTTTGCGCAAGTACCGTTTATGGATCATAAACTAGGCTTATATACTGTGTTTAGTGATGTAGATACCGTTAACTCTCTTTACGAACCTGAAACTAAGGATAATGGACTGATTAGTTTTTATCTTTGGGTAAATGAGTTTATGGAGATAATCACAGGAGAATAAATAGCCTATAAGTTATTGAAAACTAGGCGTATACATAGTTTTGAAAAAGACTCTATTTTGACGCAGATAGACGCAGATTTTTATGATTCAAGTAGGTCTTGAGTGACATTAAACCTATTTGAATCACAAAAACTAAGCGAAATGATCTCAAAAAGTAATCACAATTTGTTCCTCAGTATTGCGGAATAAAATCAGCGTCAAATAGAAACTTTGTGCAGTTTTATTGAAAATCAGTGATTTGCAGTGAAGAATCTAAAAAATATTAAAATGGCAAAATCTAAAAAAACGACGCGCGACTATAGTAAGTATTTTAATAAACCCGCTACGGATTTGCCGTTGCCAGAGGAAGTAAATGAAAAAGTGGTTGAAATTAATCAACCTAAAGCCAAACCTGAGCCAGTCGCGAAACCTATTCCATCGCCGCCAGCCTCTACGCAGGTAATTCATCAACAACCCGTAGAACCTGAGATAGTGAGCAAACGCGGGCGGAAGCCATTAGAAGAGCCGAAAGTTCCCTATACGACGGCATTAACTAATGACCATAAACTAAAGCTGAAGATGGAAGCGGTGAAGAGGGGTCTTCGTCCTTCAGATATGTTGCATGAGATTTTAGCAGCTTATTTTGCGGATTTGGAAGGATAGAACAGTAGAGATATTATTCAATAATTGTAAATTTATAACGCTATCATTTTATAACGTTATAAATTAATAAAATGGATTTATATAGCTGATATTTAATACTTTTTCATAAAAAAAAGGGTAGCAATCACATGATTGCTACCCTTTTTAAATTATTGATAATCAGTTAGTTATCTCCGTATTGAGATCGTTCCAGAGAGTGGATCGTTATCAGCTAACTTTAGGAAGTAAAAATATTCTCCATCGGGTAACATATTAGCACCAAAGTCTCCATACCAGTCATTTTGATAATCTTCCGATTCAAATACCTTGAGTCCTAAGCGATTGAAAATCAGTAATTGATGACTTTCAAATAGCGAAAGCCCTTTGATAGTAAAGAAATCATTGATACCATCACCATTAGGTGAGAACCCAGAGTAAACGATGAATAAATCATCATCTTCTTCCTCTATAGTTTCTTCATCTGGACAGTCAATCAAAACAACTACCCGAGCAGCATCACATCCTCGCGCATTACACACGATATAAG
>JBGCES010000113.1:0-16356 GCA_045106545.1 Saprospiraceae bacterium | reverse complement strand
TCCAGCCGATTATTGAGTTTAGTTTCCCAATTGGCAATGCGCTGATACGTAGCCCGAATTTCTTTTTCTGCCTTTTTTTTTTCTGTTTTCGTCACCTGCCTAAATCCCGCCTCAAATCCATAGCCATTTAAAATCTGCTCTAAATGCGTCCGTATATGCTTTTTCCAATCTTTACGACCCGCTTCTACTGCTACTTGTGGCATAGAAAAATCCTCGCGGATCTTTCGCCCAACTACTTGCAACGCTTGATAATTTTGTGAACAAATCAAGACCGAACGTCCTTTGGTAATCGCATCCAACGCCACCGCCGCAATCGTAAAAGATTTGCCCGTACCAGGAGGCCCAATCGCAACGGTCAACCAGTGATTAACCACTGACTGAATGATGTCTTGCTGCGCCATACTCAGCGTAGCTGGAATGTAAGTTTCTTCCTTATTAAAAGGGGGCACTGCTACAGTTGGTTGCCCCAAAACCATAGATAAAGGATTTGAAAAAGTACGGTTCGCAGCTAGTTCTGCTAGGTCATTGAGTTGGTCGCGGGTATTGCGTGATTTTTGTACAATTCCAAAAGCGACTGCTGGAACAATCGTAAAATCTGCCTGCTTCGTTTGCTCCAAACGCTCAATCATAGATGCAGAAAAAACGATCGGAAAACTATCTAATTCTTTCGTTTCTAAATTAGTAAACACTTGGCACAGTGTTTCTTTTAACTCATTGATTATCAATTTATTAAAACTGCCAGATGGTAATTTATCAATTAAAAACTGTGCAGGATCTTCTATCGCAGGATTGGTGCCTAATAATTGCAGTACAGCAGGATTTAATTGATAATATTCGGTCTTCGGATATAACCAATGTCGTCCGCCTACACTTTCTAATTGCATCCGCTGAAATAAAAGTGGTGTCCAATTGGTGCGCGTTTTTCCAGCTACTTTTTTCTGATTGACAATAAAAAAATAACAGCCAATAAGTTCTTTTTCTAAGGCATACACTTCCAGCTTTTGCTGGGCCTCCGTCCACCACATTTCAGGAACAAACCAGCCCGTATCTTCACCCACAAATTCTTCTGCCCAGTGCTGATGTTCAATCCTACGAGCATTGAAATTTTGCAGCGTCAACGCACGGTTATCCGCTTGGTAGCAGGCACGGTAGTAATTGATATAGTCGTTTATGGGTTGCACGATCGGTGTTTTTATGGTTATTGAGTTGGCAAATTCAAGTCAGCTTATGTTCCAATTCTTTTTTATCATAATAAGCCGCAATACTCTCCAGAGTCGTCATTGTAATTTCTTCCATTGCCTCTTTTGTAAAATACGCTTGATGCGCCGTAATCAACACGTTTGGAAAACTATTAAGTCGTAAAATATAGTCATCAGAAATAATCACTTCCGATAGATCTTGATAAAAAAGATTTTCTTCCTGCTCGTAAACATCAATTCCTAAATAGCCAATTTTCCGATTCGACAGTCCAGCTATCGCATCCTCTGTTTTGATTAATCCGCCTCGGCTCGTATTAATTATCATCACGCCGTCTTTCATCTGCGCAATGGAGTCTTTATTAATAATGTGTTTGGTCTGCGGCAGCAATGGACAGTGCAAGGAGATAATATCAGCTTGTTGAAACACCTCAGTTAAGGTTTGATATTGTACACCCATTTTAATTAATTCCTCACTTTCATTAGGGTCAAAAGCAATAATTTGGCAACCAAATCCACGTAAAATGCGACAGAAAGCAACTCCGATTTTTCCCGTACCGATGACTCCTACTACTTTCCCATGCAAGTTAAACCCAATTAACTTATTGAGTGAAAAATTTCCTTCCCGTACTCGATTGTAAGCCTTGTGCGTCTTGCGATTAAGTGTTAAAATCAACGCTAAAGAATGCTCTGCGATAGCTTCCGGAGAATAAGCTGGTACGCGCACGACCGCAATATCATTTTCCTTCGCCGCTTCCAGATCTACGTTATTAAAACCTGCACAACGCAGCGCAATTAAACGAACACCATTCTCTCGCATTTTGGCAATCACTTCCTTATCCGCGCTATCATTTACAAAAATACAGACTACCTCAAAGCCTTTCGTCAAGTTGACGGTATTAATATCTAAAGCGGTTTCAAAATAGGTAATTGAAAACTGAAATGACTGATTGTATTGTTCAAAATAATTTTGATCATAAGGTTTATTGCTAAAAAGGGCGACTTTCATACTGGATAGAAATTTTAGGTTTGGATTCTGTTTTTTTCAAAAGATAAAAAAGCTCTTTGATAATTTCTGCAAAAAGCAAACAAAAGGAATTTACGGGGTATCTTCCCGATACTCCGTAAATTTAAAACAAACACTGAGAGGTTTCGCATGCAGAAACTGTTAAAAAATCGATAAAAAGCTCAATATTTACGTGATCTTTTTTTCTTTTCTAAATCATAATATTGATAATAAATTGGAATAAGTAATGTATTTCTTAAATGTTTGAAATATTGTATTATGGTTGGTGTAATTGGCAAATGGGTTACAATGATCAGTTCTATTGCCTTATTATGCTCAGGATAATAACAATATTCCAATAACTGCCCAACTGCCTCACGAACAGATGTTTTTATTGAATTATAAGTTTTAATTTCATAAAATACTAATCCTTCCTGTGTGTTTACAACAATGTCTATTCTATTTGCCTCATAACCCGCTGGATGTTCCGCTCTAACATTGTCATAACCATTTTCTTTAATCAGTTCTCTAGTTAATGTCTTGCTAATTGCATCATGCAAATATGAAATCTCTATTGATTTGGGCTGCCTCGTATAATTCTTTCTCAGAATACTTATTGGTTCATCATCCACTGCATTTTTCTCAGCAGGCTGAAAAGTAAAACTTTCTTTTTTGTTTTCAATTTTATTAATATCAAATATTGGTTTATGGTTGATAAAGGTATATCTGGACTGCTTATACGCAACATGTTCTAAAGGGAGTTCAAAATAAGGGTCGTTAATATGAGCATCATTTGGCTTAAATTTTATATTAAAAAGATTAATTTCGCTCCAATTAGAAAACCCTTCCTCGTTCGCTCCTGATGCAATAATTTGATTTTTCATTTCATCTGACCATCCATTTTGCTGGTATATTTGCTTCGCTTTTTCTGCCTCTTCTGTACTAATAACTTCTAATTTAGAAATTTCACCCACCCAGTATCTTTTCTTAGTTTCACTATGAATACTAAACAACCAAACATCGAAATTCTTGCCCAAATAAGCACTATGTTGTTTTCTAATAGGCTCTAAAAAACCGTAATGAAAACCATTGATTGTTTTACTAAAATCAAAAAGCCATTCCTCGTGTCCATATCCGTAACTAAATTCATGTGAGCCTTTACTTTTACTTTTTCCGTATATTCCAGAGGGCATTACCCATCCGTTATCGTTCCATGCAATCCGCGCTACTCGCTTTTCAAGCTGAATATTATTATAAATTAACTCAACATCCTCTGGTCTGGATATTTTGAATAATGTACGCCACCAATTACCCGCCCCTTTTCCTGCTGGCTTTTTGCCTTTGTATAAAGGAGGATTATAATCCCAAATCACTCCCAGTCTACCACTTTCTATTTCAGAAATATCATTGATTGTTCCTAAAGTATCAATAGTGACTATTCCTCCTTTTTTATCAAAATAGCGAATACAAATCCTATCATTTATTTTGATAGTTTTCAAATCTTGATAGATTCTATTTCCTTCTCCAACGGTTAAATCATGATCTGTACCCCAATATTTTTCTTTCTTAAAATCAGCGATCATATCAATCTGATTACTAGGGAGGCCATAACTACTCGCTGCTACCCAATAGTTAACTGACGAACCAGTTTCTTGCATTGATTTGTGCAAAATATGAAAACCGAGTTTTGCAATGTAATTTCTCGAACTATCATTACTTGTAAAATCAGTAGTCTGGATTGGATTATCTGTAAACTGACTCGCCACAGAAACAGTATATTTAAACGGATAAAGTTTATCATCGTAATTGATCCAGTATTCATTCCATTTATGATCCTTGGGAATGGATTTGATATTAATAGTATTAACTGCTCTTAAAATATGCTCCTGTTTAATAGTTTCTAATTGATGATTCATATTTGATTTTATGGTGAAAGATAATTTGAATATATAGTTATTGATTCAACAATAACTGAACCAAGCAAATACTTATTTGTAACAAAAAACTTCATTTTCTTTTGAATTTCCACAACCTATTCACGCCTAATCTGGTTAGAAAAATAAAACTTATGTCCTTTCTCACTGCCGAGTGGCGCAAATTAGTTTTCGCCAATTATCCCGTCCCCGCTGATTTGTTAAAACCTTACGTACCACCAAAAACAGAACTGGATCGTTGGAATGATACGGTTTACGTAAGTTTAGTCGGTTTTATGTTTGTAAACGTAAAATTACTGGGCATAAAAGTGCCTTACCACGTTAATTTTCCAGAAGTAAATCTCAGGCTTTATGTGCGCTACAAAGATAATGGCACTTGGAAACGTGGGGTAACTTTTATTAGTGAAATCGTTCCGCGACCGGCGATTACTTTCGTTGCCAATACGGTTTATAAAGAACATTATCGTACACGCAAAATGCGACATCTTTGGACAACGGAAGGCAATCAGAAAATCGTTCAGTATGAATGGGAAGAGCAAAATGATTGGCAAAAAATACGAGTAGCAAGTGATACGCAGAGTATTCCTTTAGTCGAAGGTAGCGAAGAACAATTTATCACCGAACACTATTGGGGTTATGCTAAACGAAACGCTTCATCCAGCAATCAATATGAAGTCCGTCACCCTAGTTGGGAATTATATCCAGTACAACAACACGAAATCGAATGTAACTTTGATAAAGTGTATGGCGAACCATTCGCATTGTTAAATCAAACCTCGCCTACTTCGATCTTCCTCGCCGAAGGATCTGCAATTTCCATTGAATCTAAAACGGTAATTTAAAAACTTTTGCTATCCAAGTGTCGTTATCATCTAACGACCTTATTATTACTTTTTTTGCCACCTAGATTTCAACTATACTGTTATATGAAAAATTTCACCCGCATCTTTTCTATAATTGCGCTTATCGCAATTCTAGGAATATTCTGGTTATACCAATCTGATTTTTTTTCTAAAGAAAAACCAGCCCCAAAAACAGAAAATACGCCAACAGCTACCGCAGATAAAACGTCAACTCCTCCTGGAATTCCCGTCAAAGCATACCGCGTTGAAGCATCCGATTTAAAAGATTTTATCACCGTTAACGGTTCAACTTTTCCTACGGAAGAAGCAGCAATTAGCAGCGAAATTGCAGGTAAAGTAGAAAAGATTTTATTCCGCGAAGGTTCGTATGTGCAAGTGGGTACGCCGCTCGTAGAAATTCGAAATACCGAACTTGCCGCTCAGCGACAGAAATTATCCGTACAGAAAGCGTTAGCTGAAAAAATAGCGGGTCGTTTGCAAGGATTGTACGAAAAAGAAGGCGTGAGTTTGCAAGAAGTAGATGTAGCAAAAGCAGAAGTTGCTACCTTCGAAGCAGAAATTGCTCTGCTGGATGTACAATTAGAAAAAACCATCGTCAAAGCGCCATTTAGCGGTCGTTTAGGATTGAAAAACGTAAGTGTCGGTAGTTACGTAATGCCGGGCACGCCAATAGTAGATTTAATTCAAATGAATCCGTTAGAATTGCGCTTTTCTATTCCCGAAAAATACGTCAACGAAGTGCGCAATGGCACAAAAGTGAGTTTCAAAATGGCAGGTTCGGATAAAGCACATACCGCTACCGTAGTCGCCCGCGAACCGATGATCGATGCCGAAACGCGTTCACTTACTTTACAAGCAACAACTTCTAACCCCAATGGAAGAATCTTACCCGGCACCTTTGCCGCAGTAAAAGTAAACTTAGCAAATTTCGACGAGGCGCTAATGATTCCTACCCAAAGCATCGTTCCAGAATTGGATGGAAAAAAAGTATTCAAATTCCAAAGCGGTAAAGCAGTTGCGGTTGCGGTTGAAACAGGCATTCGTCGGGATGCGAGTATTCAAGTGACCAACGGCATTACTGCTGGTGATACCATTTTGACTACGGGATTATTGCAGGTTCGTCCTGGATCGGAAGTGTATATTTCTGAGCTGAGTGACTGAATTTAATGTAAAATGTAGAACCGTAAAATGTAAAATGTAAAATGTAAAAGTACAGCTACATGCTCTTCCAACTTGTACAATTTTAATTATTGAAATTGCGAACGGACATTGAATGTTGACTTTTGACATTTGCACAGATTAATGAAAATAACCTGCTAAATATTCATGCAAAAAGTGCATGCCGCTCAACTTTTACATTTTACCCCAAAATTCTTCGGGGCAGGCTATTTTGCGGTTTTGAATTTTACATTATCCCAACTTTTTCCTTTTTAAAAATCGGCAAAAACTGCTGCCGTCAATCATAAATAATGGCTTCACTCTCATCCATATCTATCCGTCGCCCTGTTTTAGCTACGGTTTTTTCTATCGTTATTCTACTGTTTGGTATTATCGGGTTCACCTATCTGGGTGTGCGGGAATATCCTTCTGTTGATCCGCCGATTATCACGGTTTCTACTAATTATGTGGGTGCAAATGCCGATATTATTGAGTCGCAAATTACCGAACGGATCGAAGAAGTGGCGAGTGGAATTGCGGGTATTCGTTCGATGACTTCCGTTAGTCGTGATGGGCGAAGTACAATTACGATTGAGTTTGATTTGGAAGTCAACATAGAAGCAGCGGCGAATGATGTGCGGGATAAAGTAGCGCAAGCGCAACGCTTTTTGCCACCCGACGCCGATCCGCCCACCGTCAGTAAAGCAGATGCCGATTCATCGCCAATTCTCTTTTTAAATATTCAAAGTGAAACCCGCTCACTACTGGAATTATCTGAAATGGCAGAGACGCTTTTTAAGGAGCGTTTGCAAACGATCAAAGGTGTAAGTCAGATTTTTATCTGGGGACAAAAGCGTTATTCTATGCGACTCTGGATCGATCCCGATCGCTTGGTGGCATATAATTTAACGCCGCTAGATATTCGCAATGCGTTGCAAAGTCAAAACATCGAATTGCCTTCGGGCAGCGTGGAAGGAAACGTAACAGAATTGACAGTTCGGACTTCAGGGCGATTAGAATCGGTAGAAGATTTTAATAATTTAGTGATTAAAGAAAATAGCGGATCGTTAGTGCGTTTCCGCGACGTTGGGAAAGCAGAATTGGGCCCTGAAAATTTACGAACGGTACTTAAACGCGATGGTGTACCGATGGTTGGAAATGCCATTGTGCCGCAACCCGGTAGTAACCACATCGAAATCGCAGAAGAATTTTATAAACGCCTCGAACAAATCAAAAAAGACTTACCTGCCGATATTAAACTCGGTATCGGCTTCGATTCTACCAAATATATCCGCGCTTCCATTGAGGAAGTACAACAAACCATTTATCTAGCTTTTGGGCTGGTGGCATTGATTATTTTCCTATTTCTACGCGATTGGCGGACGACCATTATTCCTATTTTGGTGATTCCGATTTCATTGATTGGGTCTTTCTTTGTCATGTACGCAGCGGGATTTTCGATTAATGTTTTGACACTTTTAGGAATCGTTTTAGCGATTGGTTTGGTGGTAGATGATGCGGTCGTCGTTTTAGAGAATATTTATACTAAAATTGAGAACGGCATGGAGCCGTTGCAAGCGTCCTATTTGGGGGCAAAGGAGATTTTCTTTGCCGTAATTGCTACTACCGTTGCCTTAGTCGCCGTATTTCTACCCGTGATCTTTTTGCAAGGTTTGACAGGTCGCTTGTTTCGTGAATTTGGGGTGACAATTGCGGGAGCGGTATTGATTTCCTCCTTCGTTGCCTTAACGCTAACGCCGATGTTAGCCGCCAAAATACTAAAACGTCGCGAACGACAAAACTTCTTTTATCGCCTCACCGAACCATTTTTTGTTGGCTTAACCAATGGTTATCGCTGGCTGCTCAATGGCTTTATGCGTGTACGCTGGTTGGCGTGGTTTATTATGCTGGGCGCGGGTGCGAGTGTTTACTATTTGTATGACCAAATTCCGTCTGAACTAGCTCCGCTGGAAGATCGCTCCCGTTTTCGTGCGTTCTCCGTTGCGCCCGAAGGTTCGACTTTTGAATTTATGGACGATTATGTCGATAATTTAATTAAAAAAGTAAACGAAACTGCGCCCGAAATGGGCGGAATTATCACTGTTACCTCACCCGGTTTCGGCGCATCTACTTCCGTCAATTCCAGTTTTCTAATTGGTATATTAAAACCACCAAGTCAACGCGAACGCTCGCAGAGTGAAGTCGTAGCGGCACTTACGCCCGAAGTACAAAAGTTGACGGGCGCACGCACCTTCGTTTCGGAACAGCAAAGTATTGGTAATCGACGCGGTGGCTTGCCGGTTCAGTTTGTCGTGCAAGCACCAAGTTTCGCCGCACTCAAAGAGAAGCTGCCTCAATTTGTCAACGCCGCACGGAATGAAGAGATGTTTAGTTTCGTAGATGTGAATTTGAAATTCAATAAGCCCGAATTGAAAATCGAAATTGATCGTCAAAAAGCGCAAGACTTGGGCGTTTCGGTGCTAGATATTGCCCAAACGCTACAATTGGGGCTGAGTGGACAGCGTTTCGGCTACTTCATCATGTCGGGTAAACAGTATCAAGTCATCGGACAAGTCAGCCGCGAACAGCGCAACGAACCCGTGGAAGTGCGTTCGCTATATGTGCGCAACAAGGCAGATAAAATGATTCAGTTGGACAACTTGATCACTATGACGGAGCAGACCACTCCGCCTTCGCTTTATCGCTACAATCGCTTTGTTTCCGCAACCGTTTCGGCAGGTTTGGTAAAAGGTAAAACGATTGGCGATGGTATCGAAGCGATGGAACGCATCGCTGCAAAGGAGTTGGACGAACGATTTATTACCGAACTGGCGGGAGCATCCAAAGATTTTGTGGAAAGTTCGTCTAGTTTAGCGTTTGCATTTGGCTTGGCGTTGATTCTAATCTATCTCGTTTTATCTGCTCAATTTGAGAGTTTCCGCGATCCATTTATCATTATGTTTACCGTTCCGCTAGCAATTGCGGGTGCGTTATTATCGCTCTGGTTTTACGGACAAACGCTGAATATTTTTAGTCAAATTGGAATCATTATGCTGATCGGACTAGTGTCCAAAAACGGCATTCTGATCGTCGAATTTGCCAATCAACGCAAGGCGCAAGGTATGTCCAAAATGGAAGCCATCAAAGATGCTGCTGCGGAACGTTTCCGTCCGATCTTAATGACGAGCTTATCGACAATTTTAGGAATATTACCGATTGCTTTGGCACTAGGAGCAGGTTCAGAAAGTCGCGTTTCGATGGGAATTGCGGTGGTGGGTGGATTAGTTTTTGCGACGATTTTGACCTTGTTGGTGATTCCAGCAATTTACAGTTATTTGTCGAGTAAGGACGCGAATGTGGTAGAAGCTGAGGTATTTGAAAAGGAGATGGAGGCAGTGATATAAGGTGTTTTCCTTGATCAATTATTCGCATACCCAAACTGTATTTTGCTATAGTGGCAAATTAAAATTAGATATAAGTTGTTTTGATTTTCTAAAATTGGCTAAGTGACTGACTGAAAGGAAGTTATGTGACAATTATAGGAAATCTAAAAAAAATAACTTATGTCTAATTCCGCCCAATAACTTAACGCGCTATAAGTAAGTTCTTCACTAGAAAGAGGAGCATCAAACCACTATTCAGCTAGTAACTTCTGTAATGCTTGTTCTAAAATATCTTTTTCCTCTGCGCTCACATTCATCAACGAATACGCCCGATTATTAAAAATACTTTTCCAACGCCAATCCCATTCGCTGATGGTGATGTCATTTTCTGCGGCAAACCACCAAGCGGTGTATAATTGGTCTGCCCCATTGGTCAAGGTTGAGGTATAAATAGATTTTCCTGCAAGGTTTTCAATTTTTATATTAGAAAAACGATAGCCGCTACCTTGCCAACAGATGCGCGGATCGTGCGTAGAGCGATAAACGGGCGATGGCGGTTTGATGTAAATTAATAAACTATCGTTGCGGAGTTCTAAGATTTCGTTGTTGACGATGCTTTGCTGAAAGCCTTGAAATTCGGTTTTGTTAATGGTAGGAAGAGTGATTTTTTCTTCGGATAAAAATTGCCAGCCGCTGATAATCAAGCCGATACAAAGTAATGACGACATGAAGATAGGAGGTATCTTCGAGATACCTCCTATTTCGCCTTGCTGAATCGGACGCGTCAATTGCGGAAAGCGAGTGATTATCCAATTACTAATTAGAAATATCGGCACTATTACATAAACGATAATACTAACTAAACCTAAAACTTCATGCAACGGATGATCGGGTAAAATGGCAAATAAAACAAGTAGTAATAGTCGAGTAAAATTGGCGAGTATAGATAATAAGAATGCGAAACTAAGCCAAGTAGTTACGCTCCAAAATGTCCAATATCGTTGCGTTTTACGTTCGCGAAAGCCTAAAATTAATAGCGTTAATAATAAGGCTGTTGTGGTCAAATTTAAACCCATACAGGCCGCATCTACGGCAAATTCTTGTCCATTTAGAATAATAATATTGCCCGAATTAGTAGCATCTAAGCCAACCGTACGCAAGGTTTTCCCTGCCAATTTGCTTAATTCTAAACGAATTGGAAAGCTCCAGATATTCATAATCACTCGGAATAAGGCAGAGGAAATAACTATTAGAAAAAAGGAAAGTGGATTGAGTTTACCGATTATTTTTTCAATAAAAAAAAGCAAGACAAACGCAAAGGCGAAGTAATAAATCGCATTACTTCGGAGTAGAAAAAGTGAGCAGATAGCAAATGCGCTAATTATCACAAAGCGTTGATTTCTAGTTGATTGTACGCTCCGGATAATGAATGGACTCAATAGAATTGCGAGCCAAAAATCGAATTGATCGGTGAGATATTCTGCGGGTTTGAAATAGAGATAAATAACTATAGTAAGCAGTATTGCGCCACCATAAATTAGTCGATCATCTGTAAAACGCCTAGAGAAAATTTGATTCATGAAGTCGTTGATTGAATCAACAAGTTAACTGAATCAACTCATTCAACCAAATCAACTATTTACCTTTTCTCTACCAGTAAAATCAATCTTGGTGAAGTCTCGGCATGAAACGGCTGCATTTCATAATCACCATAAACACGAGCAATGCGCAAACCTGCGCGTAAAAATAAGTATTCAAAGCTTTCGCGAAAGTGAATGTGCGTTTTGGAGGTATATGCCGCTTGAAAATGACCGTCTTGGACGCGCACTTCTTCGCAAATAAATTGCGCTTCTTGTTCGCTACGTGACTGAAACATAACTTCCTGCACGCGCTGAAACTGCTGATTTGGTAGCGTAGGAAGTAAGGTTTGAATATTAAAATAATCAATTAATAAAAAACCATCCGCAGTGAGCGAATTCGCAACTTTTTCTAAATAATTAATTTGCTCCTCTTCAGCATGAAGCTGTCCAAAGTGGTTATTCAAATTATAAGCAAATTTATATTGCTGCTTGGCAAGTTTGCTTTTGGTGGACTGGAAAGAAACATTGGTGTGCTGTTTTTTTGCGTATTTGCGACGAGCAGCAGAAGCCTCTATACCTCGAACGCAATAACCTGATTGCTGTAAAGCATTGGCGATTGCTCCAATTTCAGCTTGTAAATCGACTACCTTGTCCTCGGGAGTAATATCTAAATGCTGCATCATTTGCATCAGAAAATTGCTTTTCTGTTGAATGAACGCATCATTATTTAATACACTAAAGTACAGTGAGTTATACCAGTTTCGATCAGTTTTGTTATCCCGATAGGAACGTAAAATTTGCGTTGCCATAGGTTGCTAATTATCCTGTTGTTAATGTGTTTTTCGCTTGGATGTTCGTTTAGCTAAATAGTGAAATTGGATTGTAAGGTAGCTAAGTGCTACGATGATTTATGGGAAAAAAGGAATTAAGAAAATGTTCTAGGGAAAGTCGTATCTTTTAGAAAAATAAGTAAGATACTTGCTGTGGAGATTTTAAAAAGGGGACACAAAAATGTATTCAAACTAAATAAGACCCGCCGAAATAATAAACGCTACAATTTTAAAATGAAGATTTTTTGTATGCTTTGAAAAAATATAGAAAAAATTATCAATTTAAAATTTTGAGTGTAGTGTTTATTCTTTCGGTAATACTACAAAGAATAAATTATACATTGTTGATGTAACAAATATAAGAAAAGCAATTAAATGTCCAAATTGGTTTTAAATATTTAATTTTTTACCAATAGTTGATTTAGTAATGTAAGAGCAGGTTGGTGCATGAAATAACTCATATGATCGCAATCTATTTCACTCACCTGTTCTTCTTCTAATCCATTTGAGCGTTTCATTTGAGTAACACGCACCGCCATATCATTACTTTTATCTTTGAAAATAAAGTATGCAAAAGCCTCATTCTTAGCACTTTGCAATAAAATTTTGCCCCATCTATGCCAAAATGGATCATCAGGATGCAGATCAGGTTTGATCAGAGAGGTATTGCCGGCGATTAAATAGTAAGTCGGTAACTGAACAGTTGGAACGTTCATTAGGTCAGCCAAAAATTCTGAACCAGGTGTCATTTGGTTGTGCGTATAGAAGATTTTTTTACCAACTTGTTTACCCAAGAAAGTAAGCACAGGAAGGTAAGGCTTTAGAACAGCAGCACCATTCAAAGCTTTAGTAAGCATCCCAAAGATCGATTTCCGAAAATCTCCCGTTTCCGAGCCTCCATTCGGTGTGCCACACATAATTAACTGTTGAACTACTTCATGCCCTTGCATTTGTTCAATAAAATAACGGGATACCAATCCTCCCATACTGTGCGCCACGATAGTGAGTTTTGCTTTTGGGTTATCAAACACACCTGCATCTCGCAGTTTAGCTTGCAAAATTTTCGCAGTTTCCTCAATTGGTGTATTCAGGTTTTCGTAATCAAAAGACAATACGGCGTCAAAGCTAGCTCCAAAACCATCCTCATCTAAGGCTGCCGAAACTTGACCTTCCGTAGTTCCGATAATGCCATGAATAACCAGTAAAATATCGACCAATTTTTCATCTACCAATTCGTCTTTATTAACATCATGCGGTTCAATATCTGCTCCTACTTTTTTGTGCAATACCAGCTTTTGGAGATCTTGCTTTTGGAGTATTACTTTTTTAAAAAACAGCTTGATAGAACGTCCAATGCTACGTTCATTAATGGATTTACGATTAAAAATCTGCCCTTCACTTGCTGGTGGTAATTGTTCAATACAGACCTCGCCGTCGTCATTGGTATAACCAAGTGGAATATATAAATCCATTTGCTCGTCATAGCCAAATGGTAATACAGCCTCATCTGATTTCAGGGTAGCATTTGGTCGGATAATGAGCTGATTATCAGCAGAAATGACGTCTTCTTCTACTTCCAGTTCTAAGATACTTAACTGGTCAGCAGGATTCGCGTAGGCACTGCGTTCCAGCGCATTTTCGTCAGTAGCAGCATTACCAAATAACGTAGCGGGCGGCAAAAGAGATCGATTCAAAACATTCAGGTCTGCCCCCTCAGCCGAGCGTTTTGTGTTTTCATAAATCCGTTTGACTTGTCGTTCGGAAGCAGCTTTAACAGTAGCTTTAAATCCCTTTGGACAACTAATATTAAAATCACTCAACTGGTGTTCGGTAGCTGTCCCATCAAAAGAAATTTGCGGAATTTGAGCTGCGTCGTAAGGGCAATGCAACCGCATTGGAATCGTAATACATCGCCAAGCAGGAAGACTAGGTGTATCAAATGCATTGGAGCGCATTTTTTCAACATCAACATCTAACGGTAACTCTTCTTGTTTAAAATTACTAAGCTTAAAAGGCTCCGTAGAAACGAAGATTTTGAGATAGTTTACAACTTCAGTGATGTGATATTGGTGATATTTGGGATCAAAGGATAAAGGTAAAGATTTAAAGATGCGACCATTCACCTCAAATTGAAACTGCGCCCCCTGATCTTGTTGCTTCACTTCCTGCGGCTTAATTCGCTCAAAAATGCCATACTTACTAGACAAATACAGCCCACCTACCCAATAATTAGCGTTTTTCGTTTTGACGGTCAGGCGAAAAGCGGGTTGTTGATATTTATCTCCCACCAGTTGATACTGCGTAGAAATTTCAGTTGGATTGGCTAATTTTCGACTTGCTTTCAAGCCTTCAATATTCTCCGCAGTGACTGTTTTACCTTCAATTATTTCGACCCGAATATCAATATCAGAGCGTTCGATTAGCAACGTACCATTTTGATTTTCAGGACTTTCCAACGATAGTACCCGTTGCCAGTTGGCTACTTTTTCAGCGCAAAGTAAAAGTTGCTCCACTGTATCTTGACGCTTGAATAATGGAATTTCATCCGTTGTTTTAGTTAAAACGAACTGATTATCTAAGTTGCGAATCACATAATTGGCTTCTTTATTTTTGTCAACAAGAGCCAGCGATTTATTTTTTGACAATGCAGTCGTAAAAGCTTTAACTTGGTCATTAGTAAATTCACCAGATGCTAGTTGCAACGGTATTTTTGTAAACGCCAACTGGGTAAAAACTGCACGGTAGCGCCCGTCTTTTTCTAAAGTAAAATTATCAATCATGTCCACTACCCTAGCCTCTGTCAAATTTACCTTTCCAACCCCAGCTTGTCCTAATTTTTTTCCTTGATCTGCTACATCATAAACAGTAATAAGATTGATGTTTTTATTTAAATTACCCTTTTCATTTTTAATTACATCTCCTTGCGGAATACCATTAATGCGTCCTGCTTTTATTTTCCAATTATCATCGTTATTGTCGTAATATACTAAATACTCAGCCCTTGGCGAGCGCAGACTTTGGTTAAAAAAATTATCCGTCAAACTTGCAGAACCAAATGCATTACCTATCGGAATTTGATTACTAACCGTTGCTTTTACACGTACGCCAACTTCTTCAAGTAATTGTTCATAAGTAGCTTGTAAGCCACCGTTACGCAGTGTTTTTAATAAAAAATGCGTGAATACGCCACGTCGCTTACCATTGATGGTCTTTTCTTTTGCCGTTTCATTTTCACGCGCAGCAGCGAGATGTACGTGCGTACCCGATTGAGTATCAATATGTTTTAAATCTTCGCTCACTTGATAGTAAGCGGGAATTTTAGTCGCATCTTTCTGTAAAATTTGCTCCAAGCCAACGTAACTTTTGAGTGGCGTCATGCGCTGCGGATTGGCTTCTCTTGCCTGAATGTCATTATTTACCTCGCGAGTATTATCTCCTGAATGACAACAGTCCGTTATTGCCACAAAATGCAAATTTGGCTTGTCCTTTACCGTTTTCCAAATCAAATATCCCAATTCTTTATCCACTAAATCACGTCCGCCGTACATCCGACTATCCACCGCAACGATCGTCTCGACTTGCGGTGCAGATTTCTGGTGACGAAACTGTAAGGGCGCAGTTTGAAAAGAACCATGGCCACTAAAGTAGAAAACGCAAATATCATCTTCTTCTGCATCAGCAAAATGATCAAAACCGGCGACGATATCAGTTCGCTTTGCTGGTGAGAAATCGATATTATTTTCTTTTAGGTTGGCAAGATCGGCTCTATCAGGAGCGAGTAGAAACTTAGGCTTAAAGTCGCCAATATCTTGGTTGGCTTCGCTTAGCGTACGTAAGAAATCGTACATATCTAGCACGTCATTGACACAGCCTTTGAGTGGAATACTTGGGTAAGCATTAATACCAACGAATAATACGTGCAAGGTTTTGGGCATAACAAATAGGGTTTAGTGTAAGGTAAATCGGGTAATTTTGGACTAAATTAATAAAAAATTACAAAGGTCAAGGTGTATTTTTTCGATTATCTTTGACGCCATATCAATAAGATCAGCACATTCATTTCTCTATGGCATCTCAATTTCAAGCACAACTCGAACAGCAGTTCAATTTTAGTATCCATAATATTCGTAGTGTAGCGGGTGGGGATATTAACGAGGCACGTAAGTTAGAAACGGATCGTGGAGATTTCTTTTTAAAATTTAACGCTGCACCGCAAGCTGCGGAGATGTTCGCCACTGAACAAGGTGGATTGGAGGCTCTAGCTGCGACCAAGACCATTCGTATTCCCGAAATTATTGGACGTGGTCAAGTAGAAAATTACGCTTTTTTACTTTTAGAATTTATTCCTAAAGGTTATACGGATGAGCGTTTTTGGGAACAGTTTGGAAAAGCATTAGCTACGCTAC
>JBGCES010000112.1:0-1790 GCA_045106545.1 Saprospiraceae bacterium | reverse complement strand
CTTCCGTTAATTCAGGCAAATCGATTAGCCACTCTTTTTTTTTTTTTTTTGTCAACTGATTTTTCTCACCATCATCGTAAGTGAAATTCCCATTTAATTGGCGCACATATGGACCAATCGGCAAAATATCTTTCCCATCGCGGTAGTGACACCCCTTACACTGATTCATATTGGGAACACTATATTCCAATTTGCGTTTCTTTCCTTTTTCGTCGCGCCACTGAACCGATTTGTTACCACCCGCTACGTCTAAATATGCGTCGGTTTGCTCTTCATTCCAGACGTAAGGCAACGCCTTCCAACCTGCTGCTTCGTGAATTAAGATTCTGGTTTCCATTAAGTTATGATCCTTTTCGGGCTTACGCATATCGGCAGGGTAGTAGAACGTTTTGGCAATAACTGTCCCGACCGGGAAGTCCAAAACGTTTTCCGCATTATAACTAACGGTCGTGCCTGCTGGCAAACGCACGAAGCGTTTTTTATAGGCATAATCCGAAAATAATGGGCTATTTAATTCGTAAGGTAGGACGTCAGCAGCGGGTTGTAAATTTGCCACCGCGCCCTCAAATAGACCGTAATCAGACAGCTTCATCGCTGGACGATAATCATCGAATTGGGTGCGCCAACTGCTGAGGAAAATTAAGGTAACAAAAGTGAATAGTACACTCAAAAAAATCTTATTGCTCACCATATTCTATTGCTCAATTATTATTTTGGTTAAAGGAAAAAGATTAAGGGGCAGTAAGTGCTAACTAAAAAGCATGGCTTTTGATATTAAAATTGTACACCATTAATGATTTATTTCTTTTTCCCATTAACTTTATCAGTTACTTTCAAGTATTATCAAGTCTGTTTTCTGTCAGATTCATCAGTCTCTTTTCTGTTTTCTTTTACCTATCCTTCGACATTAACTCCACCGCTGGTAACTGCCGCCCCGTACAATCAAATACACTCGCATCCATGCTCACATTCTTACCGCGATTTTCTAAATCCATGTTGGCAAAATTTGCCCCATTGTTGTCATGAATACAGATTTTGTAATCTGATTTCATTTGATCTCCATCCCATTGGTCTTTATTTTTGATACCATCATAAGCGATGTCTGGCAAGTCACGTTTGAACTTTAAGAACGCTAGTTTACCCATATCATTCTTTAACGTAGGTAGCTGTTTTTTACGTTCAAAAACATTATTGTGGATGTGAATCCGCGCAGCAAAGGGGTCGAATTGGTCGTCATCAAACGGTCGATCCGCAGCGTAGTAGCTAGCTACAGATATACCAAAAGTTTTGTGGTTGATGATTTCATTTTCAAAAATTTCTACGTCGCTAGTTGCCAAAACTATTACGCCCGAACCTGATGGAACTGTAGCTACGATATTACCTTCGGGCGCAAAATTTTTGTAGTTGTTTTTTATGATTTTGTTGCGATAAACGCGTACGTGTCCTCCACTTTTCTTAATTAAGCCTGGGAGGTCGAATACCAAGATTCCACCAGTATTTTCTTCTGCTATATTATCATACACATCGGCATTGGTCGTATTTTCTATTTCAATACCCGCTACATTGCGATATGCACGGCAATTCCGCACGATTACTTTATCAGACTGCCCGACATAAATCCCCGCATCGGACGCGCCGACCGCTTCACATTTATCAATCAATACATTTTGGCACTGCACAGGATAAAGCCCGTATGCGCCGTTGGAGGCTTTCGCTTTACCTGTCCAAATAGTGGCAACTTCAACGAATGCCATGCCATCCACATCTTGCGTTTTTACGGCATCTCCTTT
>JBGCES010000111.1:0-3891 GCA_045106545.1 Saprospiraceae bacterium | reverse complement strand
TTCTGGCGCTTAATTGACTAAATATCAATTTATTATGAACGACCTATTTTTTCAGATAGGTCTTTTTGTGACACTACTTTTTATCAAAACAATAATTACCAAAGTTAATAACTCTCTTAATTATTCTGAAAAAAGTAGTCACATTTAACAGAATCAACTTAAATACAATCTAATTTTATTAAGCAAATGCAAATTTATCACTTATTTTCTACAACATTTATCAATAATTAATTTTATTAAAAACTTATCATCAGATAATTATACATTATCATAAAAACAAATTAATTCATATTGCTAAAACAAGCTATTTGTACGAATTACAATATTGATTGTTGCATAAAAATTGACTTACAATAATCTAGCCAATTTTGTGACATCATTTTTCATCTATATTAACTATAAATCAAATGGACTTGACAAAATTTCAAAATTACTGCCGTCACAAAAAGGGCTTTATTTTGGTAGGATTCCCCCTTTCCGATTACTCATACCTATAGATTTTTCCATTTGCCAATTTCAGTACAAGTCATACCTTTATCATTATTCACCAAAATCATGGTAATACAAATTATAATTTCAACATATGTCTTCACCATCATCCTTCATAAACAAGCATGCTCTAGGTAAAGTGTTTTTACAAACCAGTCTATTTTTACTAATACTCAACGGAATTTCTTATTCGTATTTGCAATATTATAATCCAAATAAAGCCTATGCTTTAATTCAGAAAAAATGGAAACTTTTACAGGAATATCCAGCAGTAGATTGGTTGATTATTGGCGACTCGGCAGGCAATCAAGGCGTTGATCCTACTCTTTTTGAGCGTGCCAAGAATAGTAGCGCATTAAATCTCTGCACTATCGCAGATCTGCTCTTATTAAATGAGGTTTGGCAAGTGGAAACTTTGATACAAAATGGGAAAGCCCCGAAAAATATATTGTTAATTCATACTTACGATATTTGGCAGCGAGGTGCCATTCCTACTGGCTATGCAAGTCAAATTCCCAGCATACCAGCAGATTATCCACTCGCAAACTATGCACTCTCCCCCATAAAAAAACAATTAATGAATGCGATGCCGATTAATTTCCAACGAGCTAGCTTAGGGCATATTTTACAACATCCACACACTTGGTTTCAACGCAACTATCAATGGGAGGAGGATGGATTTGAAAGAATTGAAAAAGCTGATACGGAGGAGGTACTACGTGATACAGAAGCGCATTTAGCTTTTGTTAAAAATAACGATTTCAAAATCTCACAGGCAAATGAAACGGCATTAACCGCACTTGCCCAATCTGCTAAAGAAAATGGAATTCAGATCTTTTTCGCACACGCGCCTTATTATGAAGGTTTATACCAAAATGAAGATTTCCGAACGTACTTCCAGCAAGCAGAGCAATATCTACAAACGTTTTGCAAAAAGAACAACTGGGCTTATCTAGCTGATATTCAGACTTTTAAAGCAGAAGAAATGGAAAACGCGGATCATATAACAGCCGCTACAGCGGAAACATTCACGGAAGGAATTTTACAACAATTACCTTAAAAACAAGCTAGATCGAAGAGAGCTGGTCAATTGGATTGACCAGCTCTCTTACTGAAAAATTATGTTTCTCACCAATAAGTAGAGAGACATTAGAAGTTAGATGAACCAATGCTTATCAAAGTTTTCTAACGTCTAATATCTAATATCTTCAATCTACTTAATTACCCTTCTTGTGCAGGATCTTCTTTTAGTGTAAAAACACGTTCCACTGGATTCAATGGCGCGGCAACTGCCTTTCCTGTTCCATCTACTAAAGTTAACTTCACTTTATTATCACCCATAGGCAGACCTTCTAAAAAATAAGGTTTCCAGTCCTTTAAGGTTGCGATTTCAGCACCATTCACTTCTACTTTCACTTGATAATCATCGCCTAAAGTTACGTTGTGCAAGAAGAAATCAAGCATTACTTTAGTGGTAGCCGCTTCGCCTACATAAGTTCCTTTAGGACGACTATAAAATAACATCGGATCGGTTACGTCGGTCGCTTCCGTAATGCCCTTATTAGCTACATTTACTTTTTTAACGGTACTAGCTGTTCCGTTCTTGATACTCTCGTGGTAAGAACGCGATAAAAATGCTAGAATATAGTGCTCGCCATCCATTACTTCATGCTCAAATTCAGAAACGTACTTAGCTGCATAAGGCTTATCATCTACGATCAAGTGAATGTGCTGACCTTTGCCAGAATTTGCACACATTTTCACTTCGGCATCACCTGTTTGTTCACCCAATTTATAATCTGTACCTGTATAGTCAAAATCAAATTGACCATTTTCATAGGTCATTTTAGTAATAGTCGCATCCTTAAATTCAGGTGAATTAGAAAAATCTGTTAACTTCACTGCACTTTCTGTGCCGTGGTCGTGGGTGTGTCCATCGCCTTCATGCGCGTGGTCATGTCCGTGCGTTTCTCCTGCGTGTTCATGCGCGTGATCATGGTCGCTACCTTCGGCGTGGCTATGATCGTCGCCACCACAGGCAGCAAAAAGACAAATTGCAAAAAGACAAGTTAAAAAGTTGATTTTTTTCATTAGAAGAGAGTTGAATAAAGTAAATAATAAACACTCCAGTTATTGCTGAGTGTATTTGTTTGGAAACAGTATTTGCGGTCTAAAGTTGCTGTTTTTTTTACAGATTGTTCTAAAATCCCGCATTAAAAATGAAACTTATATAAATCTTAATAAATGTCAACCACTAATAAAGTCCTCACGGACAAAGCCCAACCACTCGGCAATTACCCACACGTCAAACAAGTCGGAGATTTTATTTACGTTTCGGGAACAAGTAGTCGCCGTCCCGATAATACCCACATCGGAGCGGAACAAGATGCAGAAGGAAACTGGCAGTTAGATATTGAACAACAAACGCGAGCAGTGATTGAGCATATTGGCGCGTTACTGAAAAGTGTAAATGCTGATTTAAGCCACCTGATTGACATCACCACTTTCTTAGTGGATATGCAAGATTTTAAAGGTTACAACACTGTTTATGGCGAATTTTTTAATCATGCCACAGGACCAACGCGGACTACAGTTGCCGTGAAGCAACTGCCCCACCCTAATTTGTTGATTGAAATAAAAGCCATTGCTTACGTAGGAAAATAATGATAGTCTAATAGACTTGTTTGTAAATAATAAACACGTATATGACAGTATTTTTTTCCGCTATTTTAATCAAAAAAATAATTCAATAGAAAGACTATTCAAGAATTTTTTAAATCATACTATCGAAAATATCTATTTGTCATATTCATATTCCTTATTTACAAACAAGTCTCATGCTCAATGATGAATTAATTCTAGCGGGTACAGCAGCGGTCATTTTAGGTTTTGGTAAGGCAGGGTTTAAGGGTATTGGACCAATAGTCGCTTTATTATTGGCAGCTGCTTTCGGCGCACGTAACGCAGCTGGGATGTTTGTCCCACTCATGTTGGTAGGTGATTTAATAGCGATTTATCATTATCGAGCTAGTATTCAAAAACGATACTTGTGGCAGTTCTTACCTTGGGTTTTATTGGGTCTCTTTACCGCCGCCGCCGTTGGTAAAGATATTCCTGAAGCTATTTTTAAACCTATCTTAGCAAGTCTAATTTGCCTTAGCCTGTTTTTGTTGTTACTAAAAAAACGACCGTGGATTCAACGACAATTAAAGCGAAAATGGTTTGCGAGTATGATGGGAATGGGCGCTGGGTTTTCTTCGATGATTGGCAACTTCGCGGGAGCGTTTGGTAGCATATTTTTTCTATCTACGGGCATTCCTAAAAAGGAGATTATTGGAACGACTACCTTGGTCTTTTTTATTGGCAACTTATGTAAGTTACCCATCCATTTTTTTATCTTTT
>JBGCES010001104.1:0-7120 GCA_045106545.1 Saprospiraceae bacterium | reverse complement strand
CTACTTGATAAAAGCTATCATACTGAATTGGAATCAGCGTATCTCCCTGACTAATGCGATGAATGAATTGAATTTTTAAGTTAGGAAAAGTGCAACAATCTTCGCAAGGATCGTCAGAGTCTGCTCCAAAATTGGTCGCTGCAATATCAAGACAACCTACCTTGGGTTCGCCGCAGGAAAAACAGATATTGTAAAATATAAAACTTAAAATGTAAAATGTAAAAGTGAGAAAACGGTGGACGGCAGACGGTGGACGATTGACGGACTGCTTTAACATAAACAACTGATTATCAATTATTTGATTTATTAATCGAATACAAACTACCAACTAAAAACTACGCTCGCGCGGTGTCTCCGACCCGTGCGTTTATCCTCGCTGACTGCGCTCATATTCTTTAAAATACTCTTTTACTAGTTGCTTCACCTGCGAAGAAAATTCTTTATTCAAAATCCAATTGTAGTAATTACGATCTCGGTAACAAGTTTCGCCTACGGGCTTGTTGTTGTGCTTACCAAAGGCAAATACGGCTACGCCATTTGCATCTAATTTCATCTTCTGCGTTGCATCCAAAAAGCGCATATCATTCGTAAAATCATGAATCGCTTGCATATCATTCTGAATCGGCGCAGTAATAATATTACCATCAGAATCTTTAAAATCTTCTTCTTTATAGCGTTCTAGTTGACCTTTCAAAACATCAATGGTCGCGTGTACATCCGCTAATGCATCATGCGCATTTTCGATCTCTTTTCCACAATAAAATTTTAGTGCAGCACTCAACGTACGGGGTTCCATTTTATAAAAAATGCGCTGTACATCAATCAAACGGCGACGTTTGGTGCTAAATTCAATACCTACGCGTGCAAATTCTTCCATCAACATCGGCACATCGTAGCGGTTAGAATTGTAACCCGCTAAGTCCGCATTTCCAATAAAATCGAGTAGCTGCTGCGCCACTTGTTGAAAGGTCGGTTTGTTTTTCAACATCTTTGGCGTAATGCCGTGTACGCCCATCGCTTCTTCACTGATTGGAATACCTGGATTGATCAACATTTCCAATTCTTCGGGTTCTCCACCTTTTTTGGAAAATTTGACTAAGCCAATTTGTAAAATACGGTCGCGAATTACGTTTAATCCCGTAGATTCTACATCAAAGAAAACGAGGTCGCGGTCAAGGTTGAATTGCATATATTAATGTGTGATTAAGATTCTACGAAATTTGCCAAATAGATAGGATTGGAACACGGATTTGACAGGACTTAACGGATTAGAACAGATTTTCTGTAAAGTATCCGGGTAAATCTCGTTCGATCTGTTCAATCCGCGTTCCAATTATACGACTTTCGTATAGTCGTAATGGATAATGTGTATTTTTTTTATTCACTTTCAATTACTTGTAAAGTCCCATCTTCTTTCCCCACAATAAAATAAGCACTCACTTCCTCCAATTCATTCGCCAAAGCTAATGCTTTATCAATGCCCATCACCATAAATGCCGTTGCATAGGCGTCTGCGGTCGTACAATCAGGTGCAAAAACGGATGCGCTCAACAAGCGATTCCGTTCAGGAAAACCAGTAAAAGGAGAAATGGTATGGCTGTATTTATTACCGTCTACTTCATAAAATTGTCGGTAATTACCAGAGGTAGCTAAGCCTTGATTATCCAATTCTATGATGGTTTGAAATTCGTTAATCGCCGCGCCTTCTTTGGGTACGTTGATGCCAATTCGCCACAAACTGCCTTTAGGATTTTTACCGCGCACGCGCACTTCGCCACCAATTTCGACGTAGTAATTTTGTACGTTATTTTTTTCTAAAAATAAACCTAATACATCTACGCCGTAGCCTTTAGCAATCGCCCCCAAGTCTAGTTTCACATCCGCTACACTTTTAGTCAGCGTCGTTTTATCTTCATTCAAAGTAATTTTATCTAAGCCTACGGACTGCATCATTTTGGCAATTTTAGAACTATCCACCGCCGTCACTTTACGTTTAGGCGTATAGCCAAATCCCCAATAGTTGACCAAGGGCGCAACCGTCGGATCAAACGCCGCTTGCGTACGTTCGTAAACAGAACGAGCCATCACAAAGTTAGCTACTAAATCTTCTGCTCGACTTACGTCAAATTCCCCCGCTGCTGCTTGATTGAATTGCGAAATAACGGAAGTACTATCGTAGGTATTGACTTCTTTATTCAGCGCGACTAGCAGTTGATCAAAATTGTTTTTGAAATTGCGTTGCAGGCTATCCGCATAGGTAACATTGTAAGTCGTTCCCATGGTTTGCCCCGCTACTTTTTGGTAAGAAATTGTAGTGGTTGCCTCCTGTTCCACCTCCTTAGATGTTTCGTTGCGACAAGCCGAAAATAGCGTTCCAAGAATAAGGATAGAAAAGAGAACGAATTGATATAAGTATTTGATAATCAATTAATTATATTTTTTTATAAAAAAGTAAATTGTTGATTCGCAAGGTATCACAACTATAATCTACCAACTGAAATACTACTAATTTCTACATTTTACAACCGCCACATGCTATCATCCAACGAATAACTTCCTGCTCCTTCCCTCAATAAAACGATATAAGATACTAAGAACAAAATAGCGTGTTCCATTTCCTTAAATCCATCACCCCAGTGAACAATAAACGCCGCAACGAACATCGTGATAATCAAAGGAATCGTTGCAAAACGCGTAAACAATCCGATAACGATTAGGATCGCACATACCAATTCAGCAAAAACGACTAAGTATAAAGAGGTTTCGACTCCAATTCCAATTGGGTCACCAAATTTGATGGGTCCATCACCTAATAATTTCATCAACTTTGGATAACCGTGATTAATTGCCATTAAACCGCCAAAAGTCAAACGGAGAAGTAATAGAGAGAGATCGCGCATATTTCGTAATTTTGTGACAAAGATACATTGGAGCACAGACATTCTTGTCTGTGTAACGCTTTAATTTTTTCACTATCTCAACTTCACAGACAAGAATGTCTGTGCTCCATTATGACTATTCCCGATTATCTCGACCGCCTAGAATCGCCCACTCAACGGAAGCTAATGACCGAAGGACATTTCTTAATGCTCGATTTATTACCACAAATACAAACAGCAGTGAAGTGGAAAGTGCCCTATTATACCTACCATGCGCCCCTCTGCTATTTTAGTCCTGTGCAGGATCATTTTTATATCGGCTTCGTCCGTGGCTATGAATTATCGAATGAACAAGGGCGTCTAGTTGGAGAAAATCGAAAATTTGTACGCCATTTATACATCCAAACGCTCGAAGCGTTGTTTATGAATAGCACCGCTGAGGTTATTCTCGAAGCAGCGGGCTTAGCAGAAAAAGATGGACGAGGGTTTGAAGCGTATCGAGGGAAGTAAATTTCCTGATTTTAATTTGCCATACATCGAAGTTTATGGCAAATTTATTTTTATGAAACTTTCAGTTATGCCATAAACTCCGCTTTGCTCCAATGTATGGCATAACCAATAGCAATAAGACATAATCCTATGAAAGAAGATAAAAAAACAACCGTTAAAGAAGCATTTGTCAATCCGATTGATAAGGATAAAATTGCAGAAAATCCGCATTTGCTGCCTTATGCGCATACGGTAGGTGGCGCAGTGATCAAGCCGATTGATAAAGGTCGAGTAAAAGGATTGGCGGTAACGGCAATGTACGAGCAGACGGATATGCAGCTCAATCAAATCCGACAGCAAGTAGAACTTTTAGTCGCTCAGGCAGAAAAGATTAATAAACGCGTAGAAGTATCGGAGCGCATTTATCAATCTGATATAAATTTCAAACCCATCATTAACCACACTTACCATTTATACGAGAATAAAAAAGGGGAAAATGTGCTTTCCATGATCGGTCCAAACGAGTGGGGACGTTCTAAGCCTTATACGTTTATTTCAACGGTGAAAATGATGGCGGATCATACTTGGGAGATTTTGGAGGAAGCGGCGAGTAACGAGTAACAGCAGTTTCTCATGTGAAACTTTTAATCAAAAAACTATCGCCTTTATGCATTTGTTAAAACATTGTTACTTTTTTCATTGAAAAAAAAGTAACCAAAAATTCTAGTATTGTAAACTCGCTCCGCTCAAACAGTACAATACCTGCCACCCGCCGAGTACGTGCTTAGCCTTTTCAAGTTAATTATTTGGTTCAGGAGAAATGGCTAACCGAGTAATAGTGTTGTGCGTTAAACTATTACGCGTTAAATTGTTACTTAGCATATTTTCGCTTCCGCCACCAGTTAAAACCAAAGCCAAATAAAACTAAAAACACTAACGGAAGCGCAAGATTTAACGTACGCCACAAACCCGCCTCTGACCGCGCTCGCACCGTATCCAACAAACGTAATTTCACCTCCTTCGACCGCGCAGCTATCACGCCCGCATCATCCAATAAATATTCAACGGCATTCACTAAAAACGGCTTATTGGCGTATAATTGTCGCTCGTAGATGTTCAATCCTAAAGGAGGCAATTGACCAGAACGTGAACGCGGCCAGTTTTTAATGACATCACCATCAGAGACGACTAACATCCGCGTAGGTTCGCTCACATATTTGGGTTGCAGACCAATTTCGTTGAGCGTCGCCGCCATGCCTTCTGTGACCCGATTTTCGTATAGCGATGGAAATTGACCTTCTAATAAAACAGCAAGTGGCAATCGTCCTTTGTTAAATTTAGATGGATCAGGATCGTAGCGTAGAATTTCAAAATTCAAGCGCACGGGCGGCAATTGCAAACGCGTATAATCAGAAGAAGTCAGTAAAACGGTCTTATCTACGCGCGTTTTGGTGCGTACCGTATCAATCGAAGAAGGGAAAAATAGATTAATAGGGTTTAAGCCTTTCACTATCGGATGTTCTGAACGTGGCGTAGCTTTTAAGTGATAAAACCACGGAAACAGATCCATAGATCCCTGTGCATCAACAACTTGTGGAATCTTCGTGTTTTCTAAATCTAACACTAAATCTGAGTTTACACGGAAGCCATATTTAAACCACATATCTTCTAGATTCAGTGGATACTCTTGGGGAATATAATCTTGGCGGCGCATACTGTCGAGTCCCGCATTCATTTTATCTACCAACCACATGACCTTTCCGCCATTCATGACGTATTGATCAATCACAAATTTTTCTCTTTCGGAAAAAGGTGCTCGTGGTTTCGCGACTACTAGTAAAGCAACTTCTGCGGCAGGTAAATTGGTAACAGTTGTCAAATTGATCGTATCGACATTATAAAACTGCTCTAAAGTACGCTCTAAGTCCAATGTCTGTTCTTTAATCAACTCCCCATGACCGCGCGTAACGAGAATATTCGGACGTTTATTCGGGTCTTCTTGCACTTTGGAGACGGCTTGCGCAAATTTGTATTCCAGTAAACGAACAGAATTATTGATATTTTCATCGGGTGAGACACCTGGTGTATTTTCTAAAAAATCTACGGGGAAAGCACGTCCGCCATAATTAAAAATAGCGTAAGGATAACCAAATACCTCCTTCGTTCCATCGACATCTACAATCCGTAAATTGACGGGTACTATACCGTCTTTACCCAATTCTTCGACGCGTCCGTTAACCGTTTCGGTATCTCCATCGTACGGGTTGACAAATTCATATTCAATCAAGCCCGTTACGCCACGAAAATCCTCTAGCATTTCCTCTACCTCATTTTGCAAACGTTTAATGCCCGCTGGAAATTCGCCGCCAAAAAGTACTTGTACATAGACGACGTCATCCAGATCGTTCAACAATTGCTTGGTAGGTTCGGTCAGCGTAAAGCGTTTCTCTTCAGTCAAATCTACTTGTCCGTAAAAGAAATTGGCAATTACATTGACGAAAATCGCAATCCCAATGACGAGCAAAAGATTAATAATGGCTTGCAGTTTCTTTTTATTCATAGATTTCTCTTGTCATATTTAGTAGCTCGGCGACGTTGTCGCCTCGCAAGGGGATTTTTAAGGGAGCACTTTATTGAATTTTCCTGATGGAAAATTCAATAAAGTGCTCCCTTAATATCCCATTCTCCGTGCAGCCGAAGGCTGTGAAGAGAAAAACATATTTCCGATGCAAAGTAAAGGAGAAAATCTAACGTAGATCACACATTTGCTAGTATAAATTAAATGAACTGTAGTTTAGTTCATAAAAAAAGAGGCAATAGTCCGTAGATTATTGCCCCTTTTCATAAAATCATCTGATTGCTAAATTGATAATTTCTTATTAATATAGTATCGATAGTACTTATACTTCCGATACATTCTTTTTAAGCTATAGCTCGAAGAAGAAGCATTTGGACGACTTTCTTCCAGCAATTCAGGGAAGTTATGGCGCATCCAAGTATCGTTATAAATTTTACCTAAGTAACGACTACCGTGATCGGAAAACAAGACAACTACAACATCATCTTTTTTTAACTTCTTCTTCATCTTAAAGACTGCCTGCAAGGCTGCGCCGCTAGAGTAGCCCGTTAACATCCCATCCATTTTGGCAATATCACGGCAACGGTGTGCACTATCCCGATCATTCACTTTGATAAATTGATCGATGACATCAAAATCAACATTATCAGGAATAATAGTTTTACCCAGACCTTCTACTTTATAAGGATAGATTTCTTCTTTATCTAATTTCCCTGTCTGCCAGTATTTTTTTAATACCGAACCGTAAGCATCTACGCCAACAATATTGATTTTCGGATTTTGCTCTTTTAAAAACCGTGCTGTTCCAGACATCGTACCGCCCGTACCCACACAGCAAACGTAATGAGTTATTTTTCCTTCCGTTTGACGCCAGATTTCAGGTCCAGTACTCAGGTAGTGTGCTTCCGAATTACCTCGATTCCAGTTCTGTCCCATATAAAATGAGTTAGGAACTTCACGGGCGATAGATTCTGCACGCGAGTAGTAAGAATCTGGATCTTCTGGCTTCGCATTAGATGGGCAGATGACGACTTCTGCACCGAGTGACTTCAGTAAACTGATCTTTTCCTCTGATGCTTTACTAGAAACACAAAGAATACAACTGTATCCTTTCAATGCACAAATCATGGCAATACTAAAGCCCGTATTACCCGACGTCGCTTCCACAATGGTC
>JBGCES010001103.1:0-2986 GCA_045106545.1 Saprospiraceae bacterium | reverse complement strand
TCACAGTCGTTACATCGTAAGATTGTGGCATAACGCTCTGAGGCGCAATAGTGACCAATTTAGTACAAGGTTCTAAAACATCACCCGCTTGTAAGCGATTCCATCCTTGCAATTGCTGAACGGTCAATTTATGAATTTGGCTAATTTTATATAAAGTCTCACCTGGTTGAACGACGTGTACACCTGGTCTTGAACTTTCTAAACAAGTAACTTTTACATTCTTATCAGTCGTCAATGGAACAGTCTGATCAAATGATTGAGGTACCGATGGAGCTACGATGTAGATAATCTGTCCCGGTTTCAATTGGTCAGATTTAAGGTTATTCCATGCGCGTAAATTAGCAACCGTTAAGTTGTTGTCTTGTGCAATCTGATATAACGTCTCTCCTTTCTTAACGGTAACAAAATTGCTAGTAGTCGTTGTGACTACTTCCGTCTCAGGAGCCGTAATAAATAATACTTGTCCCGATTTTAATACATCTGAACTTAAATTATTCCAATCGCGTAAATTCTGAATCGTTACATTATTGGCAACTGCAATCGTGTAAAGAGATTCACCTGGTTTAACAATTACAGCATTTGCTTTCACACCTGAATCGATACGTCCCTGTGTCTGCTCATAAGGCTGAGGTGTAGTATCTGGCGCAGCAGTATATAGCACTTGCCCTGGTGTCAACACATCTGAACGCAACTTATTCCAACTACGTAAATCATTGACATTCAAATTATTAGCGCGAGCGATTTGATAAAGTGTCTCGCCAGGTCTTACTACCGCTACACCTGGTACTTCTATTCCTTTCGCAGCTAAATCATCAAAAGTAGGCGCATTACTTGGCGCAGTCGTTACGGTAATTGGTTCAGCAGCAGTATTTGGCGCAGGATTAGTTACGGGCAAAACCTGTTCAGGTTGAGCCGTAGCAACGCGCATACAAGGTGATAATTGATTAATATTATCTAAGTTATTCCACTTGCGTAAATCACTAATACTTAATCCATATTGACGACCGATTCCGTAGAGCGTTTCTCCTTTTTGTACAATATGTATTCCTGCAAAAGAAGTTTCAGCACAATCACCTTTGGGCTCTTCTACTTGAGCAACCGTCGGATTGAAGGTAGAAGGAGGAATAATGTATAACTGCATACAAGGATAAATCAAATCTTGATTTCCTAATTTATTCCACACGCGCAACTGATCCACGGATGCGCCATATAAACGAGAAATGCCATAAAGCGTTTCTTCACGTTGTACGACGTGTACTCCTGTTGATTTAGGTGCTTCGCAAGGATTAACTGCAACTTTTTCTGTAAATTCAAATGATTGAGGTGCATTATTATTTGCTAAAGCAATCACGCCATATTCGGGATCTGCTTGCACAAATTCTACCCGACGTTCGCCGATTTTATCCAATAAAATAGAATTAGCTTGTGGAGTACGCTCAGTCAATACTTCGGGTTGATTGCGTGCAATCCAGCCATAAGAAACAGTGGGCGTTTTGTCTGTAAATTCTGTGGGTACAAATGCAGGTTCAGCGGGTTGAGTTGGAGGAGCCATCACTACCGCAGGTTCAGACACTTGTGGGCGTGGACAGACAACATTGGCATAATATTGCTCAAACGGTTGACCATTGATAGCCATCAATTTGAGTTTATTTTTCTCCGCTTCTTCTACAGTACGCCCCGTACGTTCTTCTACAATTCCGACTTCAGGTATATAAATTATATCCGTGTAGGCATAACATACCAAACGAGGGATTTTTCTAAACATATAAGAAGAGTTACACACATAAGGTGATGTTCCTTCCAGATATACTTCTGAATTAGACGAACTATTAGCCAAATCTTGTCCAGTCGTATTTTTATTTCTATCGTAATCGAAGTTATATGATTTAGTACGGTAAGAAATTGCTCCATTGACCTCCTGTACATACGCTGCTAATCCTACTGGAGAGAAATTGTATCGCTTACCAACTTTTCGCACCATATAAACTTTAAGCTGCTTACTGTTGATGCGATCTACCATAGGTTGCCCAAAACCTGCGTTTTTGCAACTTTTGACACCTTTGGGTAATCTTTTACGATTGCGGATACTTTCTGGACCGACTTCGAGGATGACTTTGGCGCCGTTGTCCAGTTTTACGTGGTAGGTAATGAAACCTTTGCCGCTTTTATTCGCACCTAATTGGTACTCATAGCGATCCATACAGGTTTCATCGTACTTAATAAAGATGTTTTGGCTAAAAGAAGAGGATGCAGCCAAAAGTAGCGCACCCAACATTAGCAGGATTCTCATGATTTCCGTGTTTTCTACAATCAAAAAATGTAAAACGTAAAAGTCAAAATTGTAAATAAGCCATTTAATTTTTTAAAAGTTAAGTCTATAATCCTTCCTTTTAAACAACTTTATTTCATTTGATTTTACATTTAATACGTATGTCTGAGTAATAATATTTTAATAAAAAAGAAATTATCGGTTGTTAATAAACAATTTACACATCTGAAAAAAAATTAACTAAATACCATTGCAACTTATGTAAACTGAAAAAATAATACCAATAAATGTGATAAACGTTAAGCGAATGGACCCCTCCTCGCTCAAAATCACCCTGCAAAGTAGTTACTTTATTTTAAAAATTCAAGTTTATTACAAAAGTTTATTCCTGATAATCAGAGAGTTACCCCCTTTTACCTCAAGTGCCACTATTAGTCCAAGTATAATGCATTTAGATATTAAAAGAATATAAAATCTTCTAAAAATCACAAAAAATAAAGGTCAAATGGCGATTTCTTCCATTTGACCTTTGGTAGAAAATAGTTGATCTTTAGTCATCAACTTTCTTCTAAATAGTACTAAGTAGTTAACCTAAAATAATCGACACATTTTGTGACGGTCTCTTTTTGCACTATACATCGTTAAAAAGCCTCGTCGTAAAAAGACTACGACTACGTTTTTTGCCTTGTCTAGCACAAAAATAGCCTCAGTCAAAAA
>JBGCES010001102.1:0-2319 GCA_045106545.1 Saprospiraceae bacterium | reverse complement strand
AGTTGTCCCGCAAATTCTAATTTGCGAATAATCTCAAATAAAGTCGGATAAGTTTCGGCACGTTTTCCTTCAAAAAACTTGAAAATATTGTGCATGCCGCGCAAGACAACATTTATCCGTTTCAGTCCTTCTTCAGGTAGTACGTAGTCTAGTACTTCTAACATTCGCAAGTCCTGCGAAATGTCTTCATAACTTGCGAGTGGTACTTGATCTGCTTGTTCTACGCTACGTTTATATTCGTTGGTTTCTTTGAGTCGGCGATCTACTAATTTAAAATCGGCAGAGATCTTCATCTGCTGTACCGCTTCCACACCCAGAGAGCCTAGACATTCCTTCTCTAATAGTTCGATGATTTTATCAAATTCGAGACTTTCGTATAAATCTTTCGGTTCTAATTGCATATTGTAGCACAGGTTTTTAACCTGTGTATTTTTATTAATTCTGATCAGATAGTTATCGTCACAGGTTGAAAACCTGTGCTCCTGTACAAACAAAAACACAGACAAATTTGACTGTGTTTAGATGGACTTATTTAGTTTTTTATTAACCGTCGGGAGCAGGTTTTTGTTGCGATTTTAAAAATTCTTTTGGTTGATAGGATAACCCAGAAATTGTGTAGAAGATTCCCAAAGCGCTTTACTTTTTCATTTCTACTATAGAAATAGCTCGTTTCATGATCCTAATCTACGGCTTATTTGTGGATAAGGATTTATTCTCCTCCATATAGCGCGCAGGAGTCGTTTTTGTATTTTTCTTGAATGCACTATAGAAAGTACTCGTCGAGTTAAAACCACAGTGTTCTGCGAGGGCTTCCATTTTTAAGGGCGTATCAGAACGGAGTTGCTGTTTGGCTTCCTCGATGCGATATTCGTTGATAAATTGAGTAAAACGTTTTTGAAAATTATCGTTTAGCAATTGCGAAAGAAAGTGCGTACTAACGTTAAGTTCTTTTGCTAAAATAGATAAGGTCAGATTGGAATTTTTATATAATTCTTCTACCGACATTAATTTTTCAATTTTTTGTAAGAGCAGTTTCGCTTCCGCTAAATCAATTTTCCGATTGGCGTATTTTGCTTTATTTTCATCGGGCGTAATTTCTTTTTTTCGCCGCCGAGCGACTAACAAAAACACTAAAAGATAAGTAACGAACGAAAAAGATAATGCGCCGACAATGTATGACGTATAACGTGAAGTAAAGTAGGCAAGCCAAATCAAAGAGACGCCAAAAAAGACACTCAGCATCCAAGTGGTGGCATAATCGAGTGGTTTTTTGTAAACAAAAACCGTTTTAAAAGTAGGTCGTAAGGTATAAGCCGATAAGCCAATAAAGAATAGCCATTGATAATTAATGGAGCGATAAACGAATTCGCGCCAGATGTATCCATTCGTTTCGTAAGGATAAAAATAACCGAAACTCGCTATGGTGATAAATAGTGCTGGTAACCAAAACTTCCAATACAAACGTAGCGGCGGATGATGCGTATTAGAGAGAAAAAAAAAAAAAAAAAATGGGCCGATCATAAAACAGGCGTACAACCCAAATTGCAGATATATTTTTGCTAATGCAGGATTGAAATAAAAAATGACAGATTTACCAATCCGCATACTGAGCATCGCCAAGAGTCCACCCAAAAAGTAATTGGATAGATGCTTAGGACGTGCAAAAAATAGAAAATAAACGCTCAATAAAACTCCATTGAACGCACCAAGCGCACTAAAAAAGAAAAGTAGCTGAGTATCAATATTCATGTAGTAAATTTCTTAAAATTTCACCACTTTTTCTAAACGTTCTCCTTTACGCTCAACTACAATAATAGTCTTATCACCACTCTTGAAACTGGCTAATCCTTCCATATAATCGTAAATGTCTTTTACTTCACGATCGCCCATTTTTACGATAATATCGCCATTCTCGATACCGCCTTTTTCTGCTGCTCTTCCTGATAAAACGGCATCAATCCGCATGCCTGTACCATCGTGAACGTAATCAGGCATGACGCCTAAAGTTACCTTAAAAGCAGCAGCTTTACGACCTTGATTTTCGTCTTTGGTTTTGGTGAAGGCGATCTTTCCATCGCTATTCAGATCATCTATCAGGGTGATAATAAAATCAGCGATCTCGTACATACCTTCAAAGTTAACCAACTCGCTGTCATCTTCTGGTTTGTGGTAGTCACTATGTTGACCTGAGAAAAAGTGGATAGCAGGAATATCTTTTAAATAGAAAGAAGTGTGATCGGAAGGTCCAATGCCACTTTTGCTAGTTTTTACTTGAATGCCGTGGACATCCATTTTGGCGAAAGCTTCTTCCCAAACGGG
>JBGCES010001101.1:0-4199 GCA_045106545.1 Saprospiraceae bacterium | reverse complement strand
CATTGACCAAAGCTATTAGTTGTCCAACAGCCCATCAGAAATAAAGTACAACACAAGAGTTGGTAAAAATAACGCATAAAAAGAGTTGTCTTGTAAGGGTTTACGAATAAAGTAATAGCAAAAAGTATAGGTGGATTACCCAAATTATTTACTTATCAAAGTATGGTAATCCATTCATAGTGAGCGACTTTAATCGCTCTAATATTCAATTCAAAAAGTCGGGAAATTTAGATGGTTAAACCGATTTATCATCAATGACAGTGACACTAATAGCTTGTTTGGATTTTGAGTTTCGAGTCGAAATCCAAAATATAAACAAGCTATAAAAGGATGAACCTTTTACTGCCAAACCCAAATACTATTCTCGGTATTTTAGTAAGCTAATTGATTGGTCGAGTAAATTCTGTAATTATTTTTCGGTAAGATTGGAAATGAAGTTGGAATCGATTGTGAGTGCTACGATTCTCTAAAAAAGATGTATAATTAAAAGAAAAAATAATAGCGTTGCGCGAAATGTTGAGTGAAGATAGGAAAAGCCATGGAGGTCTACCTAATTTGATACGTATTGTTGTTTAAAATTACCAATAACTACGTAGAATTAGAGTGGCAAGGATCGGGAATCGGATCCCTCGCAGGTATCCGATCCCTAAATCAATAATAATTTGATCACCATCATTCTAATCTTACATTCGTTGCCATTGTAAAGTCTCGCGATGTTGTTCGCTTTGTAAAGTAATCATATACATTCCTGCTGGCAATATTGACAGAGGTATGGTTTGATTGCTTTTACCAGTGGGAATGACCAGCCTCTGAGTCGTTAATTTTTTACCACTTAGATCGTGAAGATGTATTTCTACCGTTTGCGCGAAAGCGGCATCGATTTGTAACGTCAAGTCGGAACGCTGACCTTGATGAAGCAATTGAGTAGAAAAAGGAAGCGTCTTATTAATTTCAATGGCTTGCGTTTGCTCGGCAAGGGTTTGACCAGCAGCATTGAGTAGTTTTAAACGGTAATAATTTATGCCGTTAAATGGCTGGTTATCAATGAATTTATATTGATTGGTATTGTCTTTTTCGATAGTAGCTAATGGGGTGAAGTCTGTTCCGTTGGTGGATTTTTCTAAGAAAAAATGGTAATCATGATTCACTACAATCCCAGACCATTGGATAGCAATTTGTTGATCTGCGGCTTGAATTAGCTTAAAATCTTTCAACTCAACTGCCAAAGGAGAACCTTCAATGTAAGTTAACTCCAATTTAGGTGTAAAAGAGGTCGGAGAAGAATTTACTGAACGAAATCGCACTGCGGCGCGAGGCGGCTCAGGAGAAATCTGAGATACCGCAACATCGTTTTCTTGAATGATAATCCAACCGTTATTAAATGCCGAATTATCTACCATGAATTGTAAGTCAGCTATTAATTGAGTTCCCATAAAAGTAGCATCGTATTCATCTGCTGTAGATTTCACTTCATCTGCTATCTCCGTAATCGCAGAAATAGCTGGCAGATAATCCCCTCCTGCATTATTCCACATACTATCGGGTAACGTTGGAAAAATTACATTTCGCGTCCAAGTACAGTCGAAGTCAGCAGGAGTTGTGCCATTTCCCTCCGCACCTGATGCATTAGAATTGCCTTCTGTCCAAAAACGAGTGACGCGATGTACTTCAAAATTATAAGCTGTATTATCAAATTTACGACTCACACGCAAAGTCAGCTTCGCATCCGTAATGGTGATATTATCAGGTAAGGTAGTTAAATTGAATTTTAGTAGCGCTCGTCGCATTCCATTTCCGTTCGCTACGCCTGTAAATATGTAATCGCCCATTCCATTTGAGCTTTCAAGTGGAGACCCCAAAGGATCGTATAAGGTATTATCTTCAGTAGCAAGAAGCGTTCGCGTGGTTTGCGCAATTACATTTGAAATAATAAAAAATAAGGCAAGAAATAATATTAAAAAGCGATACATAGTGAGTAAGAATTTAAGTAAAAAATAGTGGTCTTTCGAAGCAAGCAACTTAATTACCTTTCGGTCTGTTTTAATAGCAAATAAAATGTAAAAAAGTTTTAATAAAATGGACTACCATCCAATAGATTGCAACTACTACGATGAACTCGTTTTAATCGCTATGCGCAAACGAGAAGTGACCATCGTATATCAAGCGGCGGAACAGAAAATAACGACTTTACAAAGTGTGATCCGCGATATTTATACCAAAGACAAAGAAGAGTTCATTTTAACCGAAACGGGCTTACCGATTCGGTTAGACAAATTGATTTCTGTGGATGGGAAAGCCGTGGTAAAAGGTTGTTCTATTTAGCTCAGTGGTTGGTAGCTGGCAGTTATTTCAAACCTCTGGTATTCAGCGACTTGCTCAGGCTATTTTCTCTCAGATCTATCGATCTATTTTCTATTCCTTTCCTTACTTACCACTTTTTTTAAAGTTTTGAATATCAATCTTTTGTGAACAAAATTGATAGTCAATCGGTACATTAGACGCTACAATAATTAAACGATTTTGACCAAACCGTTCTATCAAATCCAAGTACCATTGCATCCCTTGTTCATCGAGGTTGGTGGTTGGTTCATCCAAAAGTAAAATAGAGGTATCAGAACAGCACGCCAGCACTAATTTCAAACGCTGTTTCATACCAGAAGAAAAGAAACGAATTTCTTTATGCTGAGCATTTTTAAGTTGTAAAATATCCAACAATTCTTTAGTTCCTAGTCCCTTCTGGAACGCCTGAAATTTCTGATGGAAAGCGAGTTGTTCACTCAGCGTAAATTCCTCCACCAATTCAATATAGGGTGCCGCATAACTCACTTCTTGATAAACACGATCCTTATCTATTTTTTTATTTGTTTTAACAAATTGTATTTGCCCCTTAGTTGGAGTTAAATGTCCTGCCAAGACTTTCATTAGAGTGGACTTACCTGAGCCATTTGCACCCAAAATCGCATAAGCGGTGTTGGCTTTGAAGGTATAGCTCAAGTTGCGAAATATCCAATCAAAACGATAGCGTTTTCCTAATTGTTGAAGTTGAATTTCCAATGTGTTTAAATTTTTCACGAAGATAAGCGGTCAAGTGGAATTATCAGTAACAGATACGAAACAACTCTCCTCTCTGTAAATAATTATGTGCGGAATATAAAATCAAATTGTTATTTCATATAGTAAAAAAACTTCTTCCATCAAGAACTACGAAATTCAGACACATATACTAATAGTAATATACTTATTCACCTGTTTATAGCATCCATAACCAAACCATTGATTTTCAGCATACTATGTATGAAATTGTTTCATAAAAGTAAATTATTTTATATTATTTAAAAATAAATTAATATCATTTACTCTGTCACATCCTCTCTAAATACAAATGATAATATTTCATAAATGGTTTAATGTTTGTATTTGTAACAAAAAAGAAAACGAGATCAAAAGAATAGATACGCCTTCCTAATTAACTTTTCCTTGCATTTATATAGTGTATTCCAAAGTAATAAACGCTACACTTAAAATTTAAACTTGACGATATTTCTATACTTAATCAAAGCATAAAAATAATCCTCATTTTAAAATGGTAACGTTTAGCATTTTGGAGTTCCAGTCAGGCTGTCCCGTGAATCATAGCATGACTAATTTTTTTTAGTTTAGAACAACAAATTAAACTCCCGTGAAACACTTTTTACTATCATTCATGTCAATACTATTAAGTATTGTCGTAAGTTTTACCGCAGTTGCCCAGACCCCTCAGATTGCGCAAGATTTACCCGCAACTAATTTTGTCGGTGAGCAACTTTGTTTTACTATCGATATTAGTAATGACGATCCTGCTGTAGGGTATGGTCCTTACTTACGTCTGGTGTTTCCTGCAGAACTCACCTTTGAGTCCATTGAATTTTTTGGTGGTGGAACGGTCGCTTTAGATGAAGTTTTCCAAAATGATCCAATTGAAGATCCATTAACCGAAACCGATGTGATGGGTAACTCAGGAGAACGTTTAGTCATTTTCGAACTTCCAGTAGGTTCTGTTGTACAAGATGGACCAGAATTGGAATCAGAAGTTTGCTTTACTATTAATACTAATAGTCCAATTGGCGTAGGTATTCCGATCCAAATCACCCCAATTTTTCGTTTTGGGAATACCGCTACGGGCGAAAATGGTCCAATCGTTGGAGCAACCCAAATGCCAG
>JBGCES010001100.1:0-2393 GCA_045106545.1 Saprospiraceae bacterium | reverse complement strand
AAAGGAAAGGCGGATGCAGGATTAGCAGCAAGTATTTTTCACTTTAAAGAAATTGAGATTTTGGATTTGAAAAGATACTTACATCATGAAGGTATTCCTGTTAGAATATAGGAATAACCTCCATAAGGTTAAACCTGTACTGGACCTTCTCCAACAAAATCGGACAAGACGGTTCCATCTTCGCAATACTGTTTCAATTCATTGTGAATGAAACTTTGTACTGCGATTTTACTTTCATCAGGATAAAGCAAATGGATATTCGGTCCTGCGTCTAAAGTAAAATAAAGCGGTTGTTGCGTATCCTTTCTAAATTGCTGCACTTTTTCAATAATTTGCAAGGTATTTGGTCGCATCAATAAATAAGGCGGATTGGAAGTCATCATTAAGGCATGCAATGTAAGTGCTTCACTTTCAGCAATTCGTCCAAAAGCTTCCACATCACCTTTTTTTAAAATACTTAATAGATTATGAAAGCGTTGTCGCGCTTGTAAGTATCGATTATCCGCGTACAAATTTCCATCCATTAAAGCATGTCCAGCCCGACTAGAGACGCTTTTCTCTGCTTTACTAACAATCAGGATATCATCATGAAAGGTAGAAAAGACCTCGTGCATTTGTTCTGCATAAGGAATTGCATATAAATTAGAAGAGCCTTCCACTTCACCACTTTCACCCCAGATTGCAGCTTGTGCATAAATAGAGCGACACGCACTACCAGAACCTAATCGTGCTATATAAGAGGCTTTTTGTTCATAATCTTTATCGTTGGGGAGTGTCCCGAATATTTCGTGCTCAATCGTACATAAACAAAGTGACAAAGCACTCATTGCTGAAGCAGAAGAGGCAATTCCTGCCGAATGAGGAAAAGAGTTGCGAGAATGAATTTCAAATTTAAGCTGACGTAGAAATGGAAATATGTCAATAATACCATCAAGGAACTTAACAATTTTTGCTCTAAAGGCTTCATTTGGTTGCCCTTCAAAATAAAAATCCACTTCAATTCCTTGATCTACATTATTCTTAGGTGCGTATTTTACAGTCGTTTCAGAAAAAGCTTCGTTCAAAGTGAAACTAATCGACGGATTTTTAGGTAATTGTCTTCCGTATTTCCCCCAATATTTAATAATTGCAATATTAGAGGGACTACGCCAAGTAATTTCACCTTCGTTCGTTTTGGACGATTCAATAATAAGTTGCGGATTTTTATAATCAACCATATTTTTCTAACGAGTAACAGTTTAACAAGTAACAGCTTGTTCCGAAGCGTTTCGGAAAATAACGTTGGCGAAAATAGTTATTTCGGGTGGGATAAGCGTTAATCCCTGTTTGATTATTGATATTAAAAGGAATCTTTATCTTTGGTCTTCCTATATATTAACATTAACCAAATCCAATCTATGCGCCATATTTATCAGGATATTACTACTGCTAAACAACAGGGAGAAAAAAAGTTTGCAGTTTTAATTGATCCAGATAAAATGTTACTAAATAATTTAGAAAAAACGATTGAACTCGCAGTTCTTGCGGGAGTAGATTATTTTTTCATTGGTGGAAGCTTGATCGTTAATAATATGCTAGATCATTGCTTAGAAAAGATCAAAAAAAATTGTTCTATACCCTCTATTCTTTTTCCTGGTAATTCTTTTCAATTAAGTTATAAAGCGGATGCACTACTCTTTCTTTCGTTAATTTCAGGTAGGAATGCTGAGTTACTAATCGGAAATCACGTTTTAGCTGCACCTTACTTAAAAGTCAGTCCATTAGAAATTATGCCCACGGGATATATGCTAATGGATGGGGGAGTGCAAACTACCGTTTCTTATATTAGTAATACTCGTCCAATTCCACAACACAAGACAGATATTGCAGTTTGCACAGCGGTAGCGGGAGAAATGTTGGGCTTAAAGTTAATTTATATGGATGCGGGAAGCGGTGCTGCACAGCCTGTACAACCGATGGTTATAGAGGCCGTTAGTAGTGCAACCGAAATTCCGTTAATAGTAGGAGGTGGAATCAGAACACCTGAAGTGGCGGCAGCTAATGTACAAGCTGGGGCAGATGTAATTGTGGTGGGAAATGCGATTGAAAAAGATCCAAGCCTAATTCAAGAGCTATCTGCAGCTATTCACGGCAATTAGATTAGGCAAGGTTTGCAATAGTCTTTTCTTCTAGGAAAGTTTCTATTTATATATTTCAAACGTGTAAAAACAAAAAAAGCCTTGCAGTTATGCAAGGCTAATTTGTTGGTTACTATTTTTTTGTTTATTTCATTTTCCTAAAACGTAACACTCAAAAAAGGAAAAAAATGGGCGGCGACCTACTCTCCCACCAGTGGCAGTACCATCGGCGCTGAAGGGCTTAACTTCTCTGTTCGGAATGGAAAAAGGTGATCC
>JBGCES010000110.1:0-5149 GCA_045106545.1 Saprospiraceae bacterium | reverse complement strand
AAATGGGTGCAACTTTTGCACCACCTTTCTACTATATAAAACAATTTTTACACTATATTATTTATGATTGGAAAAGTAAAAAACTGGCTCGGTATCGAGGGCGTGAAATTAGAATTGGATATTCCTGAAACGGCAGTACAGGAGGTCGGAACAGTGGTTGGTAAGATTAAATTTTACAGTATGCGTCCTCAGACTGTACGCAGTATCAAAGTAGCGCTAGTCGAACGTTATGCCCGTGGTCGAGGGGAAGAAAAATTGACGGACGAATACCAACTCGGCGTAATAGAAATTGATAAAAACATCGAAGTGCCAGCGGATGAAATCGTAGAAGTGAAATTCGCTCTACCGTTTCAAATCGTTAAAAGCGAAATGGAAGAATTTGGTGATAAAAACCTGATTTTCAAAGGCTTATCAAAAGTTGCTCGCAAGATCAATGCCGTCAAATCAACCTATCGCATCGAAGCAGAGGCAGATATCAAGGGCGTGGCATTGAATCCGTTTGATAAGCGAGAGATTGAGGTGATGTAATCTAAAATACATTACATAATTTCGCATTGAGAAATAGATGCGTGGACTTAATTATAAAATGGTGAAATTGTGAGCACAGAAAACACAATTTCACCATTTTACAATCAAAACAATTTTTTATTTATTTCAACTATTCAATTCCACGCATCCGTCAACCCGCCAATTAGCCCGATCGTCAGTACCCAGTAACCTAAATGGATAAGGATATTTGACCATGGTTTACGTTCGTACAAGCCATTCATAATTAAGATAGGACCAACCAAGAAAAGCGCGAAAAAAGAACCGTGGAGCATCCCATGACCAAAAGTATGGTGACTTCCATAAATCAACTCACCCGCTTCCACAGTTTTGTGCGTTAATTCGATGGTGGCATTTACAATAAAGGAAATAAAAAAAGAACCGACCAAGCTAAAGCCCATCACCAAAGGCATTTTGAAGCCCTCCATGAGTTCTTCTTCCGTTTTACCAGTAGATTTTATCCACTGATTTTTGAATAAAGGCCCGTACCAAAGCATGCCAGTAATGGTAGGAATTAGCGCAGCAACAAGGATAGGTAAAAAGTTTAGATCTTCCATAAAGAGACAAGTTTAAAGATGTGAAAGTGAGCGTTTGTTGAGATTTTTGAATAAAAATAACAACTTATTATCACATCTGCTGCAATTGTTGGAAAAAATCATCTTGGCTACATTTTACTTTCTTTGCGCGTAATGAAAATATAGTAAAAAATCAAACCCATTCCTCCCCAGATTAAAGTCATAGAAACAATTGCCAATGGTTCACCTAACCACTCATCTACCCAATCAGAAAACATCAAACCGACACCAATCATCACTCCAACAATTCCCCATTTAAGACTTCTGTACCGCTCGCTATCTTGACTACTATAAAAAATATCGGCATTCTTCCCATGTTCAATTAATGCCATCCGTTGTTTATGCCGTCCCGTGAAAAAGAGATAAATCAATAAAAAAATACAACTAAAGTTACCAATGATCGCTAATGCTGGTATCAAAAATTCTGGTTCCATGATAATTTTATATTGAATGTTAAGTAATATGTAAATTAGATTGATAAAATTGTACCGTCATCCGTCGGCACAGATTTTAATTGTCAAATTGTGGCAAAGCGTTCATTATCGTCAACTTATACCAGCGGTTTTTATATGAAACTTTTAGTTGGAAAACGATAGCATTTATACAATTGCTAGAGTATTGTTACTTTTTTCATTGAAAAAAAAGTAACCAAAAATTCTAGTATTGTAAACTCGCTCCGCTCAAACAGTACAATACCTCCCTCCCGCCGAGTAAGTGCTTAGCTTCTTTAGGTTAATTGTTTGGCACATGAGAAATGGCTAAAATTATACACTTTCTTTATACCAGGTGCTGTAAATCAAAGCAGTATCCAACATCCCCAATCTAATTTCCAATATCCATTTCCTCACCTATGACGACATGGATAAAAAGTAGGTTACAAGTCATTCAAAAATAAATTTAAATTATATTGTAACCTCGTCCAGCTTCTCTACCGTCAAAGCGTACAACATAACTTTTAAAGCAAACGCCCAATTTTAATACGAGTCATTTGCTGGTTATTTATCAAAACAACAACTGTGACCAACGATCGTCAATTAATACAACTCACCTTAGCAGGTAACACTGCTGCGTTTCGCCAATTGGTGGAACGGTATCAGGAGTTTGTGTTTACGGTCACGTTGCGGGTGTTGAAACAACGGGAAGAAGCGGAAGAAGCCGCTCAGGATACTTTCGTAAAAGTGTATAAAACCCTGAATTCTTTTGCGGGCGAGAGTAAATTTAGTACGTGGCTATATACGGTTGCTTACCGTACTGCACTGGATCGCATTCGAAAAAAATCGCGCCCCGTCCAATCACTGGATCAAGATGGTTCTTTCTTACAAATTGCCGATAGCAGCAAGGCGAGTACCGTTTTGCAGCAACAAGATTTGAAACAAACGCTTGCGATTGTGATTGATCGGCTGCCAGCCGTGGAAGCTAATTTAGTGACCCTTTTTTATCTGCAAGAGCAGTCGATTAAGGAAATTAGTGCCATCACGGGTTTGTCCATTAGTAATGTCAAGGTGAAATTGTTTCGAGTGCGGGAGGTGTTGCGGCGGGAGTTGCGGGCTTATTTGGGAGAGGAGATTGCGGATTTGTGAATTTATATAGCATTGTGACTTTTTTCATTGAAAAAAAAGTAATCAAAAATTCTAGTATTGTAAACTCCTTTTCCTAAACCTTTGATGCATCGCATCAATCATACACATGCTCAAACAGTACAATACCTGCCGCCCGCCGAGTAAGTGCTTAGCCCTTTCAAGTTAATTGTTTGATATTCAAGTACTTACTTTATCCAATTTAATTTTTTTCAAGAAAACTATAACTATTTAAAAAATGAATCATTCTATTTATTTACCTTTTTTATCGCTATTGATTTCATTAAGTAGCACCTTATCGGCACAAACAGCAGCTCAAAAATCCGCTGCGATAGCAAGCACTTCCGATGTCCAGCAGCAAATCGAAAATTTACTGCTTGCTTATCAGCAAAAAGGCGCGTTTAATGGCGTGGTTTGCGTACTAGAAAACGGCGAAACGGTCTATGAGCAAGCATTTGGCTATGCCGATGGAGCGCAGACCACTCCCCTAACGCCCCAATTTCGCTTTGGGATTGGTTCGATTTATAAAGAATTTCCTGCCGTTGCCATTATGCAGTTGCAGGAACAGCAACGCCTGTCCGTTGAGGATCCTGTTAGTCAATATTTGACGGAGTTACCCGCTTGGGCGGAAACCGTGAGCATTAAGCAATTGATGCAATATAGTAGTGGCTTACCTAAGATTGATTGGCGGTCGCTATTTAGTAGTGGCGTGATTCCGACGGATGCGATTATTATGGATTTTATCAAAGGAATTGACAGTCTGGAATTTGCGCCAGGCACGGATTATTTATACACCAATTGCAGTCCGATTTTATTAATAAAAATAGTCGAGGAAATCACCCAACAGGCTTTTCCTGATTATTTGGCTATGTACGTATTTGAGCCGCATGGACTTACCAATACCGTTTTGCAAGATGCTTATCCGTACCCAAATCGTGCGTTGATGGCAATGCCTTTTGCCGCCGATTTTGCGGAAGATGGTTTTAGAATTGCTGCGAAAAGTTTGCTGTTTACCGCATCAGCGGGTGATTTAGCGAAGTGGATAAATGCTCTAGATAGTTTCCAAGTCGTCCGTAAATCTTCCGTGGAGCTGCTTTCCCAATCTCACCAAAACAATCCAGCATTTCAGTCACCGCTGGGTCAGTGCAGTTGGGAAAAAGAGGATATTTTGGAGCATGCCCATCACGGTTCGAGCGGCAATTACGAATGTCTAGTCAGCAGCTATAAACAGGAAGGTTTGACGATTGCTATCACGACTAATCAGAAGAATGGAAACGTACACCAGATTGTGGAAGAGATTTATCAGCTAGTGAGGAAGAAGGGTTAAACAATTGATTTATAGCCGTTTGTAAATGTTTGTAGCCGTTTGCAAACGGCATTATTTTGATTTATTGTTTGTATGTTTTTTTTATCAATATCAATTATCAATTGAATACCGATGTTAATCTATTAATTTGTAAATCAATGTTTTATGATTGAATATTTTGTTTATTTTTGGGTGATTATATAAGATGGATATGTGTAATGTTGCATATATCCAATAGTTAGCCTCAAGTAGAAAAAAAGAAAAAGACCATCAATGATAAATTGGATACTTCAAAAAAATCTGACCAAACCCGAAATTTTAGAACGGATAAAATCTGTTCTGAACGGGAAAGATGAAATTTGGGAAGAAGTTGAGGTAATTCCGTTTTCGAATGAAATACCAAAAATCGAAAATGAAGATAGTTTCAAAATAATTTATGGTTCGACAACTTTTATGCTCAATGCTTATGAAAATGAAGAATTAAGAGAAGGTGTTTTCTTCGAGCCGACAAAATTTCAAATGACAAATTATGTCGATAAAGGGAAAGATAAAGTTTTGAATTTTGACGGTCAATTGATGAATTTCGGAGAAATAGAAAACCTAAAAAGTGAAAATGGAAAAGAATGGTTTGTACGACCAAATAATGACGGAAAAGAATTTAGCGGAAAGGTCGAAACATTCGAAGAATTGAAAAATTGGAGCAATAAAGTTTGCCAATTAGATTTACCTGAACTTAATCGAAATACGGAAATTTGGATTTCAGAACCGAAAGAAATAAAAAAGGAATGGCGATTATTCATTGTAGATAATGAAATAGTTTCAGCATCAAGATATATGAATAACGGAGAATTAAATGAAAGTGAAAACGACATTCCAAAGCCAATGCTTGATTTTGCCAAAGAAAGAATTGGCGAATACAAATTGGAAGATGTTTATGTAATGGACATTGCCGAAATCGAAAATGAATTTAAACTGATTGAATGTAATTGCTTTAACGGAACGGGTTTCTACAAACACGATGTTGAAAAAATAATTCAATCGGTAAATAACTTTGTGAAATGGAAAATAAAAAAGAAACCTGAGGCTAACAAAGGCTAAAATGTTCATAGCGGCTATGCGCCGCTACGCCATTTAGCCAGACCGTT
>JBGCES010000011.1:0-2701 GCA_045106545.1 Saprospiraceae bacterium | reverse complement strand
GTTGACCACTTTCGTTTGCGTATTAAACTGCATCGTATCCGATCTGACGGTAAACTGTGGATCGACCACCACGACGCTATCTTTAAAAAAGGCTTCGTTGCGTTCCAAATAAAAATAACCGACTTTACTGGTTAGCTGCGTTGAGTCATTGGTCAGCGTCGCGCCCGTGTTGTAAGTTGCTATTTTGGTATTCAAATCATAATTTAAAACTTCCGTAAACAACTGCTGCCCTTTATCTGTAAGTGACACATTGCCAAAGAGTTGCGCTTTTTTTAATGCACTATCATAATACAAAGAATCCGCAAAAATATTAGTAGAATCGCCCTGCTGAATAATCACATTTCCCTGCGCGATTACTGTCGTATTATTCACAATCGTCGCCGAATCGCAATACATATAAACGCTATCCTGGCGTAATTCTACACTTCCCACTAAGCGCTGATAGGTGCTATCTTCATCAATAATATATTCAAAAACATCCGAAAAATCGACGGTGACTTTGTCAGACTTGGTCGTGTCAGAAGGGGGAACGGTGGGTGATTGGGCGAGGAGGGTGGAAGGTAGTAGAATGTAAAATGTAAAAATTAAAATGTAAAATGTAAAAGTGAGGGAACGGTTGACGGTTAGGCCCTTGCCTGATTCCTGACTCCTGAGCCCTGACTCCTCCAATATATTATTCTTGTTTTGCAAATTTTATGTTTTAATGAGAACGCTTGTGCGTTAAGTTCGCTTACAAAGATAGCCGTAATTTGCCTTTTATTAACTTGTTTCTGCTATCAAGTGCTTTTCTGGCACTCGATAGTTTTTTGATTCATACATCACTTCTAATCCATCAAGTGCCAGAAAAGTATTTGATGGAGGTGAAAATTACTTCACAGTTGTGCGACTTTGCGTTTTTTCCTTCACAAACGCCCACGCGCGCTGTTCCGACCAAAAAGTACGTCCCCAAGTGGTAAAACCTACATGACCACCGTGTTTTGGTGTTTCTAAATAGAGTAAATTGTTTGCTTCCGCTTCTGCATGTGGATAACATTGAGGACTTAAAAACGAATCGTCGAGCGCATTAACGATTAGTGTTGGTACGTTGATGTTAGGTAGAAATTGCTTACTACTCGTTTGTATCCAATAGTCGTGTGCGTCTTTAAAACCGTGAATCGGACCCGTGAAAATATCATCAAATTCGGTAAAATCACGCGGTAATTGTGCGGGAATAAGCTCCTTTAGTTCGGGGTATAAAGTTGCTTTGATACGTACTTTTTCGTTGAGGGAATCGAGGAAGCGTTTTAGATAAAGTTTATTGCGAGGACGATTAATATATAGGTTGGCAGAGACAATATGTAACGGTACGGAAAAGGCAACGCCTGCTTTTACTTGAGGAGGAAGCCTTGTTCCTTGTTCGCCTAAATATTTTAAAGTCACATTAGCACCTAAGCTAAACCCGACAACAATTATCTCTTCATAACCAATTGATATTAAGTGATTTATAACTACTTCTAAGTCGTCAGACGCCCCCATATGGTAACTTCTTTTTTGTCGATTGGGGCGACCACTACACGAGCGAAAATTTTTACCTACACCATCCCAACCTTGCTCGTTAAACTGTCGAATCATTCCCCGAATATAGTGCCGATCCGCCGAACCTTCCAAGCCATGTAACACCAAAACGACTTGCTTACCATTGCCCATTTTTGACCAATCCAAGTCGATAAAATCATCGTCTGGCGTATCGATAGTTTCACGCTCGTAATTTACACCGCTCACATTCCGCAAGAGCGCAGGATAAATCGTATTGAGATGATAATGTCGAAAAAAGAATGGGGGTTGATAAGTTGAATTTGCTATGAAAGGCATGGATGAAATTGATTGGTTGATTTAGTTGATAAGGTTGACTTGTAATGACAAACTTAAATAACTGTGAGCTTATTATTTTGTTTAGTTTTGCGTTTCTGTTTTAAATCAAAGCTATAATAAAATCATTCGACTCGATTTATAAAATCAAACTACCATGAAAAAATTACTGTTTTTCTTACCTTTATTATTCCTATTCGCTTGTAATGGAGATGATCCAATGGATGTAGATAATACCAAAACGCCGATTGATATTACTTTATCCGATTGGAGAGTACTTCAAGTGAAAAATGGGGATAATGTAAATGATCCTGCGGCATCTTACATTCTAAAGTTAGATAGCGATGGTATGTATTCTTTGCGTTTAGATGTGAATACTTGTACTGGAACGTATGAAGTAGATTTAGAAAATAAACGAATTTCCTTCGATGGAGGATGTACAGAGGCGTGTTGTGATAGTGATCCTGCGTTGGATATAGCAGAGGTTTTGGGAAAAGTCGTCCGTTATGAACTCGCTTCTGCACCTGGCGATACACCACTTATCTTTTGGGCGGAACCCAATTATATTAATTTCACGCAGAACTAAATAAAAGAAGACAGAGGACAGATCGCTTCGCTGTCAGACCGTGCTACTGTCAGATACATTTCAATCTCAATGGGTTGTGAAAAGGAACGAGGACAGCCGTTCACCGTCAACCATCCACCGCAGAGTTGTTAAGTGCTAATTTTAATGTAAAATTTAAAATGTAAAACCGCAAAATGTAAAAGTCACACGTCGCGTTCCGAACCATTTTTGCACGTATTCAGTGTACTTTTAAATTTTATATTTAGCCTTTTACATTTTACATTAAAG
>JBGCES010001099.1:0-11709 GCA_045106545.1 Saprospiraceae bacterium | reverse complement strand
TTGCGCCTCGGTGTATAATTCAGGTGGTAAAATATCGTGATTGCCTTGCACCAAATCAAATTGTACATCCTGATACAGCCGCATAAATTCCACAAACCGCTGCCAAACGTGATTGACCGTACTGTGAAATAAATCACCCAGAAACAGCATACGCTGAGGCGCAAAGGTATCAATCAGTACTTGTAGATTTTCTAGATTTTTTTGTAAAATCACAGCAGGCGCAGCGAGTCCATTTTTACGAAAGTGCGCCGCTTTGCCTAAGTGTAAATCGGCAATCATCAGCGCATCTTGCTCTTCCCAATAGATGGCGCGGAAAGGGTGGAGGTGGAGGGTTTGTTGGTTAAAATTTATAGTCAAAAATGTAGATTGATAATGGTTTGAAAGTGGTTTGATAATAGTTTGAAATGGTACAGCTAAGTCGAACTATTATCAAACAACTTCAAACTACTTTATTAATTGTAATTTCATCTTTTTTATCCGATCTTCTAATCGTTCCGAACTCATACTTGCACGAATCCGATCCACCACCAGCGGAAAGGCAAATGGTGTCGCTTTATTCGGTTTAGTAATGACGATTTTTTGTGATAAAATGCGTTCAAAGGCGTGGCGTAAACGCGTTTCTTCTAACTGAAATTGTAGCACTTCTTCGTAGGCCTGTTGTAATAGTAAATTATTGGAATCATAATCTTGAAAGACATCGAAAAAGATGCCTGCCGAGGCTTGTAAATGCCGATCGCGCTTCTGCCGTCCAGGAAAACCTTTGAATACCAAACCTGCAATGGAGGCAATATCACGGAACTTACGCCGCGCCATTTCTTTCGTATTGGCAGTATTTTGTACGTCTTCCCAAAGGTTTTTTGTGGAAAACAGGTCTTTATTAACAATCTTATCAACATTTAGGGGTAAATCAGACAGTAATTCAAAACCGTAATCATTGACTGAAATCGAAAAACTGATGCGCTTTAGTTGACCAATCCGCGCTGCGATTAGGGTACTCATTCCTTCGTGTACAAATCGTCCATCGAACGGATAAATAACCAAGTGATAGCCCTCCCGATCCTGAAAATATTCGACCAATAATTCATCCGCTGCGGGTAGATGTGAACGGCGGTTTTGTAATTGCGTTAAGGGTTCTAATTTTTGTAATTCTGCACTCTGATACTCCCCACTTTGCAGCAACGACATCTGCTTCCGAATCTCCGCTGAAAGTTCCGATGACAATGGCATTCGTCCGCCTTGCCACGAAGGCGTATTGCCTTTCTTTTTACGACTGTTTTTTACCGTAACGACCATGCCGCGTACGCGTACCACTTCCAAAAAACGACCACTAAACATAAACGTATCGCCCTTACTCAAACTACCCACAAATCGTTCTTCTACCGATCCGATTTTCTTCCCATTTTTATACTTCACCTCTAGCATCGTATTACTCACAATCGTTCCCATCGACAAGCGGTGTCGTGTTGCCAGCGACTTATTCATAATGTAATGCCGCCCTTCGTAAATCCCTACGCGATTGTATTCATCATAAGCATCTAATGCGCCGCCACCAGTTGTAATGAACGCTAAACACCACTGCCATTCTTCTCGATTAAGGCTTGCATAGCTAAAGGTTTCTTTTACTTCGTTAAAGATTTCTTTTTCATCAAAACCGCCTGATATAGAAAGTGTTACGAGGTATTGAACTAACACATCGAAGGAACGAATGTAAGGGATTCTACTCTCTATATAGTTGTTCTTAACTGCTGCGCGTAAAGCGGCAGCTTCTACCAATTCCAAAGCGTGGGCGGGTACAAAATGGATCGTACTCGTCGCTCCTGGCTGGTGTCCACTTCGTCCCGCGCGTTGCAGAAAACGAGCAACACCTTTGGGGCTACCAATCTGAATAACTGTCTCCACAGGACGAAAATCTACACCCAGATCCAAACTAGAAGTACAGACTGCTAACTTGATCGTTCCGCTGTGCAAAGCCTCTTCCACCCACTCGCGTTGCTCCTTCGCAATCGCACTGTGATGCATGGCGATTAAACCTGCTAAATCAGGATCTTTTTCCAAAATAGCGTGGTACCATAATTCGCATTGACGACGCGTATTGGTAAATAGCAAAGTCGTCTTACTTTCGTGTACAATTTGGAGTGTTTTTTCTAATAATTTAATACCTAAATGTCCTGCCCATGGGAAGCGTTCAATGGTATCGGGCAGTACCGTTTTAAGGACAATTTTCTTTTGAATATCGGAACGAATCAATTGCCAGTCATTCGTTTTGACGGCTTCGCCAAAGAGTACGGCGGCAGCTTCGTCCATATTACCGATGGTCGCCGAAATACCCCAGACTTTTAGTTTCGGTAAGAGTGATTTCAAACGCGATAATGCTAATTCTACTTGCACGCCGCGTTTAGAACCGACCAATTCATGCCATTCATCGGCAACGATGGTTTGTAGATTGGCAAACAGCTTTTCGTAACCATTGGAGGCTAATAATAAATGCAAACTTTCAGGTGTCGTAATAAGAATTTCGGGCGGTCGCCGCTTTTGTTTGGCGCGTTCGTTAGTTGGTGTATCACCCGTGCGGATAGCGACATTCCAATTTAAATTAAAGGCTTTTACGGCAGCTTGCGCAGAAGATTGAATTTCTTTCGCCAAGGCTTTGACGGGCGTAATCCATATCGCACGTAGCCCTTTTGAATTTAATTTTAATGGATCGTCGGCAGTAGGATTTTGCAAATATTCTAAAACAATCGGCACGACCAACGAGTACGTTTTACCACTTCCCGTAGCCGCGTTGACGATGCCGCTTTTACCTGCAAGATAGGATTGCCACGTCTTTTTTTGAAAAGGAAAAGGTGTCCAGCCTTTGGATTGAAACCAATTGGTTGCTCTGGTAATAACTTGGTTGTCAGTTAATTGTGTCAATATTTTTCTTCAATATTTTTCAGCTGTCAAATAATTAACTTAGAAATGCTAAGCACTTACTCCGCGGGCGGCAGGTATTGTACTGTCTGAGCGGAGCGAGTTTACAATACTAGAATTTTTGATTACTTTTTTTTCGATGAAAAAAGTAATAATGCCTTACTAATGCATCTGTGGTATTTTTCAACTAAAAGTGTCACATGAAAACTGCTACTTTTTCTTTCCAATTTAAACCGTTCGGCAATTCCAAATCACAACATTCGATATGAATAACGCGTCTCGATTGCTGATTTTCTGTGCGCCGCGAAGCATGCAATAATAATGGTCGCATCAATAAAACACCACCGCGTGGTACTTCACAAATTCGCTCCGTCCCTTCTTTCTTTTGCATCCAATCCTTTATTGGGATAACGCCGTTTTGGTGCGAACGTTCAATCACGCGCAGCGCACCATTTTTTACTGTACAATCATCTAAATGGATGCGTAGCGTAAAGATGTTTTCCAATAATTCTCGATTCGGTTGCACGACCGTTCGCTCCGCTTTGACGCGCCAGTTTTTATAACCCACGACTTCCTTTTTCTCTTGCAAATTGATCGTCAAATCCTGATGCCAATTGACAATCCAATTCGCGTGTGGCGGTTTATCAAAGTAGATAGACTTGATGGATTTATTGCAATTGGGCGCAATCTGCCGAATCAAAGCGCGCAGCTTTTGATTAAAAATTAGCGGCTGTAAAGCAGGTTGCTTTAGTAGAATTTCGCGCACGCCAAATTGTTGTGAAATATTGCTGTTTTTTAGAGTGGTGAGGATGTTTGTTACTTCGGAAGGGGAGTAGATGTTGGGAAGAGTTTGGAAACCTTGGTGGTGGAATTGAGTTAAAAACATACTTGTCATAATAAACGCAAACATACGAGACGCAGAGCTTACCCGCTCTAACATGCCCGCGACATATAAAGATCGCAGAGATTTTTTCGGTAGAAAAAATAGCAGAATTTCGGATCTAGATTATAGGTTCTTATGTCAGTTCAGCTAGTGAATAAAGTATGTACGTGCGCTTTGCAACTACAATCTACCAACTTAAATACTACCAACTACTCCTATCTCCTCCGATTCACCTTCTTCCGAGGCTTCCGTTTATCAAAACTCTTCTGTTTCAAAATCTCCCGTTTCGCCGCTTTCTTTTTATCGTGTAGTAATTTTTGAATCAAATCTTCGCGTCCCATTGACTTGAGTTTATCGCGGATGATTTGGTGGTTTTCGCGTTTGTACCAAAAGAAAAAGAGGTGTTGATTTTTCTTCTCTTTTTTCGTTTTGGGCGTAAAAACGGGACGCAACGTATAAGGATGTAAACCCGTATAATAAATCACGGTAGCGACGGTCATGGGCGTAGGCGTAAAGTCTTGAACTTGTTCCAATTTAAAACCCATATCCTTCGTCTCAGCGGCGAGATTTGCCATTTCTTCCATCGTAGAACCGGGGTGACTACTAATGAAATAAGGAATTAATGGTTGCGCTAAACCGTTCTTTTTATTAATGCGCTCGTACTTCTTTTTGAACTCGTGGAAGTGTTTGAACGACGGCTTGCGCATGATTTTTAACGTACCATCGGAGGTGTGTTCGGGCGCAACTTTGAGGCGACCGCTGATATGGCAGGTGACGAGTTGTTCCATGTACTCGTCCATATCTTCGCCACCTTTTTTATTATAAGAATCAGTTAGCAGATCGTAGCGAATACCGCTACCGACGAATGCTTTTTTGACCTTTGGGTTGGCATCTACTTTTTTATAAATTTCCGTCATTGGCGAATGGTCGGTGTCCAAATTGGAACAGACGACGGGGTGAATACAACTCGGCGCGACACAGCGATCACAGATGCTTTGAATTTTACCCTTCATGCGGTACATATTCGCCGAAGGACCACCTAAATCACTGATGTAACCTTTGAAATCGTCCATTTCGGTCACCTTCTCCACTTCTTTCATAATACTCTCCTGCGATCGCGAAGCGATAAATTTGCCTTGATGCGCAGAGATCGTACAGAAGCTACAACCACCAAAACATCCCCGATGCATATTGATAGAAAAGCGAATCATTTCATAAGCAGGAACACTACCGCGCTTTTTGTATTTGGGATGTGGCTGACGCGTATATGGTAAGTCGAACGAAGTATCAATTTCGTTTTCCGTCATCGGCGGATAAGGCGGATTGATAATCAAGGTATGATCCGCTACATCTTGCAAAATGCGACGTGCTTTGACTTTATTCGATTCCTGTTCGATAATTTTAAAATTGGCAGCAAATGCCTTTTTATCGCGTTGACATTTTTCGTGGGATGATAATTTGATATCCACCCAATTTTTATTCAAAGGTGGCTCGCTATGCCGTGGAACAAGCACGCCCGTTTGCGGTATCGTTTTTAAATTTTCAAATGGCACACCGCGTTTTAATAAGCGAATTAATTCGCGCAGCGGCATTTCGCCCATTCCGTACACCAGCATATCTGCGCCACTACCTTCCAAAATGGTCGGCAATAGCTGATCCGACCAGTAATCATAATGCGTCACTCGTCTTAAACTCGCTTCGATTCCACCAATCACGACTGGCACATCAGGATATAGCTGTTTTAAAATTTTGCTATAAGTCGTTACCGCATAATCAGGGCGAAAACCCGCCGTTCCACCTGGCGTATAAGCGTCTGTCGAGCGTTTACGTTTGGAAGCTGTATAATGATTAATCATGCTATCCATACAGCCCGACGTAATCCCAAAAAACAATTTTGGACGACCAAATTTCTTGAAATCTCGTAGGTCATCTTTCCAATTCGGCTGCGTCACAATCGCTACGCGCAATCCCTCGCTTTCCAAAATGCGCCCAATCACGGCATTTCCAAACGCAGGATGATCTACGTAGGCATCACCAGAAATGATGACCACATCTAGTTCAGTCCAGCCGCGCTGTTCAACTTCTTTCTTCGTAATAGGTAGCCAATCGGAAACGGGTCGCATTTGTAAAGTTGTTAGATGTGGTTCGAGGTAGTTAGATAATTGTTAAACGTACCTTTTGCTAAAGTCTACGAAGTTAAACAATATTATGGTGAATAGTTGCGACGGGATGTAAGTTGAGGGTAAAAGAAAGCTTTTTGTAGGTGATTTTAATTGAAATATATGATTGATATAAAACACATAGGCACATTAGAATTGATGATTCAACTATTTGATTATCAACGCTCTATGTGCCTATGTGTTTCAGTTATTTTACCTTCAAAACTTCAATCAATTCCTTCGTTTTCCAATTTGGACTTAAACTCAACAAATGCTCAAACATAGCGATATGACTTGAACCGCCTAAAATCATCACTTTCTCGCCCGCTTCCGTCATTTTTTGAATCAGCGAAAGCATATAAATATTGCGGCGATACCATTCTGCTGCCGTAAATGCGCCAATGAAATTATTGGTATCGCCTGCCATTGCAAGTAAATTGGTATAAAGCCCCATGTCCATGGTGCGGATTTCTGGTTGGTTGAGATAATTTAACATTTCAGTGAGCGATGCATCGCGTTCTATTAAAGCATTAAATTGACCTTCAAAGGTCACTTTAAGTTGCATAAGTTCATCTAATAACGCTTGCTGATCGTGTGTTTGGATAACTTGCATGATACTATCAAAAGGAAAACTAGTATCGCCGTAGTCCATTGCGTATAACTTACTGTGATTCAGTTTTTTAGCAGTGCGAGCAGCGAGTTGGAAAATTTCATTTTTAGTATAAAAATTACCCGTCCAGTCTTTGTTTTCACCTGCTAAATACTCCTGATATTTTTCGTCTAGTTCGGTTTGTTCGTCATATTCCCATTCTACAAAAATTTTGTCGGGGTTGTACTGAGCAATCGCATTAGAAATGGTCTCTAATTCCTTCTGAGAAGTCTCACTTAGAATATCAAATGACTTGGTTTGCGCCAGATCTGCACCTGGATTATGGAAGTGAAAAGTACCGATGAGCAAAGCTTCATTAGTCGTGTCTTGTGCGAAAGCAGTAAAGCAAAAAAGGCAATAGATAGTAAATAGCATTAAGTTTTTCATGTCGAATATTTTTTTAAAAGTGTGGAAACGTTGGACGATAAACGGCACTTCTTTCGTATTCACGTGAACCGTTTTTTAATTCATTGCCTCAAAGATGTGGGCAGTTTGGGTAGGAACAAATTGAAATCGGTGGATGCGAGGATTTTGTCGGTTAGTGAAGAAATAGTGGAAAAGGGAATTGACCGATTAGAAATGCGGATTTACCGATAGTTCGCCTCGCTAGGGTGCAGTTTCCTTCTGCGCTCTAGCTTCACTGACACTTCTGTACTGTTTTCTGCCACTCAACCCAAATTTCACGTCGTTCAAAGGAAAAATTTAAACAATCGCCTAATTAGTCGCTACTTGCAAACATTGTAAATCAATCTTTGTGTAGTATGAAACTAAAACTATTTCTTCTTTTTCATTTTTTTTTTTGCGGTTCACTATTCGCGCAATTTCGTTTGTCGGGCGTAGTTCTGTCTGCGGATAAATCGCCTTTGGAATACGCTTTGGTGAGCGTTGTGTCCGTTATGGATAGCACTAATTTAATCACCGCTACGACCGATAAAAAAGACTATTTTCAAAAGAACCACACAACGAGTGACTACGATTGGTTGATTCAAATATAAAAAAAAAAAAATCATACTCAGCGAGTGCAAATTGATGCCGATGATGATTTGGGACAACTGACTTTAACCGCAGCAATCAATGAATTGCAAGCCATAGAAGTTACGGCGGTTCATTCCACAATTGAACATCAATTGGGTAAGAAAATCCTGCACATCGGGCAAGATCTTTCCACGACGGGTAGTACCGCTCTGGAGGCATTGGAACAAATGCCCGCCGTGAGTACGAACGCGCGAGGTGAGGTGCAAGTGCGTGGTAGGAGTGACGTGATTATTTATGTAAATGGCAAAGAAACGCAGCGCGATCCGAATACGCTGCAATTTATTTCGGCGGAAGTCTTGCAACGCATTGAAGTGCTAACTAATCCGTCTGCGAAATATGACGCGGAGGGCGTAGGTGGCATTATCAATTTGGTGTATAAAAAGAATCGCTGGGCGCAATTCAAATTTGAAACGGTGCTGAATGCGGAAATGCTGACCAATCCATTTTTCGTAAACCCTAGTGGCGCGGTGAATTTGAGTATCAATCGCAACAAGTTTTCGCTGTTTTGCAATGCGGCTTATGACTATGACCGCTACGTGAGTCAAACGGCGTTTCAGCGGTCATTTTTTAATGATGAATTGCAACGTTATGAAATTGAAATGGCGGATGAGGGAAGTGGTACTACAACCGAACTCAACGCGGGACTTTCCTATGAACCCGACAGCACTTTTTCGTTGGGCGTTGAATTAAATTATCATCGTTGGGATTATGAGGACGATATTTTGCAAACCACGCGTTTTCAATATCGGCAACAGCCCGAGCAACAATTTGCGATTCCGAATCAAGCGACTGAACTGGAGGACGAATTATGGTTAAATACCGCTTTAGAAAAGAAATTTTCGACTGATCAACTACTCAAATTTTCTCTTAGTACGGGTGGCGAAGTAGAAGCCAATACCTGGCAAGGCGAACCCGATTTATCACCCGCTGCTGCCGCTGCGACGGAGCAATTTTTACTGACTTCCGATGAAACCGAATCGCAACGTTACTATCAGGGTAAGTTAGAATGGGAAATGCCCACCGCTGATTTTGGAAAATTAGAAGCGGGCGCACAATTGGACGTAATTGATTACGATATTTTACAAAATATTCAACTACGCGCTGCTGAAACGCCCTTGCCCGAAAATGATTTTCAGATGCAAATGCAAAAGCTGGGTTTGTACGCCTTGCATCGACATAAGATTAAGAAATTGGCGTACGAGATTGGGTTACGTGCGGAACAGTTTACGAGTACCGCTACGCAGCAAACGAGTCAATTAGAATTTACCCAAAATTACTTCCTTTTCTTTCCTTCCGTTCAATTGGATTATTTGCTAAATGGACGCGATCACAGCATTGGCTTTAGCTACACCCGACGCATTAACCGACCCGGATTTTTTGAATTAAACCCTTATATTTCCTACGAAGATCCGCTAAATTTAGAAACGGGAAATCCTGCATTACAACCAGAAATTGGACGATTATTTGAGTTGAATTATCATCGGGAATGGGAGGAATGGACGTTCAATACCAGCCTGTTTCAACGCGTTACGGAAGATGCGATTCAGGATCAACTTGCTTTATTAGACGAACAACAGACTTTGACGAAACCCGTCAATATTGGTAAATTTACGAGTCGTGGAATAGAATTGGATGTAGAACAACGTTGGCAGAAGTGGCTTAAAACTACGGCTACTTTTGTTGCTAATCAAGCTACTTTTTCGGATGATACTTTTTCGATTAGTTTTAATCAGCGCTGGACGTGGCGGACGCGTTTGCGGCAGCAATTTATCCTGAAAAAGCAATGGCGCGTGCAGTGGACAGCCACTTATCGCGCACCACGTTATCAGATTCAACGACGGCAAGATCCCGCGTTTTACGTAGATTTGGGTATTAGTAAAAAACTGTCGAATCAGCGTGGCAGCATCACTCTGTCGATACGGGATATTTTTAATACTCAAAATTTCAATTATGCCTTGCTGGTTGATGATTTTCAAGTCGAACAGCAACATAAATGGCAGACGCGGCGGATACGTTTAGGACTGCGGTATAATTTGGTGGATAGTAAGAAATAAAGGAGTCAGGAGTCAGACACTGCTTACTTATTAAAGCTGGAACGGAGCAGAAAGCTCCACCCCAGCCAGTCGCTGTTCTGGTAGAGTTTCTTACTCTGCCCGAGCTTTTTACTTCTTAAGTTGATGGCATCCTCCCTTTTTTCAATTCATGCTTTATCTTGTTCGTATGTTTCTCAAAAAAGAATGGCAACTCTTCCTCTTCCTGATGGTCATTTACTATCTCGATTATATCATTGATATTGATATGGACGGCTGGGATATGAGTAGCATTCCGCTGAAGGATTTGGTGTTTGTGGTGTTTCATGGGACGTTGTTTTGGGTGGTGAGTTATGTGTTGATAGAACGCTATTTTTTTACGCGCAGATATTTACTATTTGCGTTCATCTTATTTGTCTTATTATCGATCTATGGCGTGATTGAAGAAGGTGTTCTGGAAAAGATATTAACGCCGCGCAGTCGCGGACGCGATCCTGTAAATTGGCGGAATATTTTGATGTATTGGGGGGAGATGTCCGTGCCTTTATTGGCGTTTGTTGCAGTAAAATTGATGCGGGCTAATTTTGAAAAAGAAAAGCGTTTGGAACAAATTGCGAAAGATAATCTCACCAATGAATTGAAATTATTAAAGTCGCAAATTCAGCCGCATGTGCTATTTAATAGCTTAAATAATCTCTATAATTTCACGCTCACCAAATCTGATCGCGCTCCCGAATTGGTATTGAAGTTATCAAATGTGCTGCGCTACATCACTTACGAAACTGCCGTAGAAAAAGTATCGTTAGAAAAAGAATTGGCGTTTATCACGGACTACATTGATTTGCAACGTATGCAATACGCTGGTCGCGGAAAGATTGAATTTTCTATTCAAAAAGAAGCGAATACCGAAGATTTGAAAATCGCACCTTTTATCTTAATTCCGTTTGTGGAGAATAGTTTTAAGCACAGTTTTGGTACAAAAATACGAGCGGTAGAAATTGAAATTGACTTAAAGATTCAAGTGGACAAACTGACTTTAAATCTTCGTAATAATTTTGAGTTACGCTCGAACAAAGAAAGTGAATTGACCGTCGGAGGAATTGGTTTAGAGAATGTGCAACAGCGGTTAGAATTACTTTATCCGCAGCGGTATCAGTTGGATATCCAGGAAATTAATGAGCGTTATGAAGTGAATTTGCAAATTGATTTGGTAGGTGTTAGTTAACTTTTTTATTAAGTTAAATTTTCCGATAAATAATTGATAATCAAATCCTTATGTGTAAAACCAAATCAACTCCAACAATTTCTCATGTGTCAAATAATTAGCTTAAAATGTTGAGCACTTACTCGGCGGGCGGCAGGTATTGTACTGTCTGAGCGGAGCGAGTTTACAATACTAGAATTTTTGGTTACTTTTTTTAATGAAAAAAGTGACAATGCCCTACAAATGCATAAATGCGATAGTTTTTCAACTAAAAATTTTATATCAGAAACTGCTGAATCAACTCACTCATCCATGAACCAACTCAACTGCATCATCATCGAAGACCAGATTCCTGCGCAGCAGACATTGCAGGAATATATCCGCCAAGTGCCGTATTTGCATTTGTTGGCGACTTATATTTCGCCCATTGAGGCGATGCAGCAACTAGAGGATGGAAGTGTAGATTTGGTCTTTCTGGATATTCATTTACCTAAGATTAATGGCATTGATTTTCTCGCTGCTCTGCGTCAGCCACCGCACATTATTTTGACAACGGCCTTTTCGGAATATGCAGTGCAAGGTTTTGAATTGGATGTGGTCGATTACTTATTAAAACCCTATTCCTTTCAACGTTTTTTGAAAGCGATTTTGAAAATTCAGCGCATCGAGAATAGCAGCGAACCGACGACTACCAGTGCGCATTTGTTTATCAAAACGAAGCAACAACAAATCGAAAAAATCTTTTTACCAAACATCCAATACATCGAAGCCAAAGGCGATTTCGTAATGATTCACACGGCTGAACGTACGGTAATCGCCACGATTGCTTTGCAACAAAT
>JBGCES010001098.1:0-4136 GCA_045106545.1 Saprospiraceae bacterium | reverse complement strand
AGCCTGTACCGCAGAATTGCGGTATAAAAGTCACACGTCGCGTTCCGAACCATTTTTGCACGTATTCAGTGTACTTTTAAATTTTATATTTAGCCTTTTACATTTTACATTAAAGAACTTAACAGCTCTGCGGTTGAAGGTGGACGGTTCCACTTAGAACGTGGACGGGATTTCGGTTGGAATCGCGTCCACGTTTTTTTGTTTTAAACAAAAAAAGACCGCCTTTGGGAAGGCGGTCTGCAGAACATACATGAGAAAACCACTTAGAAAAAAGTAAGCATATATTAATATAAAGAAACACGAAATCATCTGAAGGACAACTTGTCCCGCACTCGTTGCGGGAGACATTCTTGTCTGTTAAATTCCTTAGCAATGACGACAGACAAGAATGTCTGTTCTCCACTTCCTTAGCGATCTAAAGCTGCTAAATTATATTTTTCAATAATCTGCAACAATTTGTTGCTGTAATTTGGATCGTTGGAATAACCCGCTGCCTGCAAATCCTTTGCCCAGCCTTTTACATCAGTATCATTATCCAAAAGAGCTTTGAACTTCGACTTAGTTATAAAATTACTGTGCGCCCGCCAATTCGCCCATGCACTATCATAACTTTGAGTGGCTAAAATTTGCCCAAAGTGATTGTTAGTTTTGCGCGTCCGTGGATGCATATTGGCTTGGCTTTCTAAAATAGCCTGTGCCATCTTGATACTTGCAGGAATACCATATTTTACCATTTCCACCTTTGCCACTTTCTCAAAACGCTTAATGTAAGCTGCCACTTTGCGGTCGTCGATCTCACTCAAACTGATAAAATCAATATTCAAGCTCGCTACTGGACTAGTCAAACTAACTGCTTTCACTAAGCCCATTTCATCTGTCTGCCCTTGTGCCATTTGCGTTTCAGCATTAGGCGCTCGCAGGTTAATTTGAAAACGAAAATCTTTTTTTATAAAGGCAAATAAGATCAAGCCGACCATTGCTACTTTAAACCACGAGATTTGCACACTACCAAAAATGCCGCCCGTCAGTTGAAAGAATTGATATTTTGATGCTACATACAACTTCTGCAAACCAGCCACCATTTTCTTCGCCCATTCAATGGGATTGAAGATGTGTAACGGCACGTAATACGTTTCGTTTTGGATAGCATTTTTTCGGTTTTGGGAATTGTCGGTCTGTTTGGTATCCCACTCGACGTGGAAACCATTTGCTTGATCTCTGTGCATGATGTGTAAGTTTGAAAAACTTTTTGTATCTTTCGGATACAAAATTTAAAATCTCTTGTTTTTATTGCTAATGACAATGCAAATATAAAACAAAAAGTTTTAAAAAGTCAACTACTTTAAAACATTTTTATTTTAAAATATGGCAGATTTTTCCGATAACGTTGTAAATCAACGGTTTAGAGCTGTTTTTTCTGTTTTAGAAGATCACAATTTAATTAAAGGCAAGTCCGATATTGCTAAACAACTCGGTACCTACAATCACGTTATCAACTCCATCCTCAAAGGTCAACGAAACATTACCGTTGATCAGTTGAATCGTTTATTTGAAACATATCGTATCAATGCCAACTACCTTTTTGGTAATAGCGACGAAATGTTTATCCAAGGAAATATTCCTGACTCCATCCCTACTCGCTCCCTCCGCGAACGCTCCATTGGTGGACGCATGAATATTACGCTCGTTCCCGCTCGCGCCTTAGCGGGTTATGCGATGGAACATCAGGAAGGGGAATTTTTACAAAATTTACAGAAGTTCTCGATTCCAAATATGGATGGCGAGTTGACCGCTTTTGAAATTAGCGGTGATAGTATGATGCCAACCATTACCAGTGGCGACATTGTCGTCTGCGAACCCGTCGAGCGCGGTGAGCCGTTACGTGATAATCACGTTTACGTTATTGTTTCTGATGTAGTCGTAGCCAAACGCATTCAGCAAAACAAGGACAGTAATCAATTGCGCTTGATTTCAGATAACGATGTGGTGTATAAGCCGTATGAAATTGATATGGAGGAAGTGCGGCAGATTTTGAAAGTGAAGTGTCGGTTGACAAATTATGCGATTGCGTGATGGGTTTTGCTAAAATTTAACACATTGATTAGTATTTAAACTTGAAAAATATTCAATTAACCCCTATTTTGTATGGGTATTACAATTAATTTAACTAGCCAATATCAATAATTATGAATACTGTTGAAATAAAACAACAATTACATCGCTACATCGAACGTGCCGATGATCGCATGGCAAAAGCATTATTAGCAATGCTAAAAAATTACTTTCAACGTAGTACGGATCAACAACAACTATGTACTATTGATGGGAAAGTTCTAAATAAAGCTGCTATTATTGAAGAAGTCATGAGTGCAGTAAATGATGTACAGAAAGGAAATTTTCTGACGACGGAGCAATTGAGAAATCGTTTTAATCGATAGCTATGGCAAATGCGAATGGTTATCAAGTTGTTTGGTCTTTTGCTGCCAGCGAAGATTTAGCTGACCTCCACGCCTATATTGAATTGGATTCCCCGACTGCCGCTGATCGCGTAATTGATATACTCTTGGAATTAGGAGATAGTCTCACTACCTATCCTTATCGTCATCCAATCGAAGAATTACTACAGGACGCTCCACTTGAATTTCGTTTTTTACCCAAATGGAATTATAAAATCATTTATCACGTCGAAGAAGCACAACAACGAGTAATTATTGCACGGATTTTTGATACCCGACAAGATCCCTCCAAGCTAGAAATTTAAACCTACCTGAATTATACCCGCCAGTGGATTCAAAATAATAAACAAGGATTTTCAATGATAAAATTTAAAAAGTCATTCCACTAACTATAGTTGGTGAAATGACTAAAATTAAGCATTTTTCTATTCAAAAATACAACACATCTTACTCCACCCGCACCCGAATCCCCTCCGAATGACTCGTAAATTCTGGCGCGTACATACTCTGAATCGTTGTAATCCCATTAGAAAAATCGCCCGCGTGCGCTACCCGTAACGGATATTCAAAAACGTAAGTTCCCTGCGGTAAATAACCGATAAAGAAGTTCGTCGCCACATCGCGTGTACTTTCGTAATAGCCTAAGCCATCCTGATATTTGTACTGACTCATCACGTTGACGGGTTCAAAGCCGCTGGCGCGCATATCTTTTAAATGCACGTATTCCATCGCGCGATCTACACGTAGTTCAATGCGGACTTTTAATAAATCACCCGCAACCAATTTGGTATTTTCCGTAACGGGTTCGATTTGTGGACCGCGATCCGTGTCTTTTTGTAAAAACAACTGCTTGTCTAGTGTCAAAGGCGTTTCTTTGAAGGTTTTGATTTTGTCTAATTCTTCAAAATATTGCCAATAAGCTGCACCCCAGGCGATGGATTTATTCGTATTTTCTACGCGAATATTTGCCATACTTGGATTCACTTCCGAGCCATTCCATTCCGTACGGAAATAACCCGTTCCTGCTTCGGCAGTTTGCTGTGCGTCTTGAATTTGACTCGTATAACTTGCTATTTCAGGATCGCCTGTCGTGTCATCGCCAAGGATGATTTTCACCGGATTATTTTCCAATAACCAATTATCGCCATTCATTAATAAAGCATAAACAGCAGATGCCGTCGCCTTGGTTGTTTTCCAATGCGTGGTTTGTTTATTTTTCAATAACCATACTTTCAAATCGTTCACGGCTTGCTCGTCTTGCGCCACTTCGGCAAAGACTTCAATCATCAAAGCATGCGTTTCAATCGGCAATTGATACCAGTAATAACCCGTGTTGTATTTCCAGTACATACCGAGTTCTTCGTTATTCAGCGAGCGTTCTTTCAGCGATTTCACGATGTCTTGCGCCGTCGCTTTTTTATCCATCCTTTGCAATGCCAACGCGAGCATTCCTTCTTGATAAATGCCTTTGTTCAGCCAGTACTGTTCCGCCTGACGGCTAAAGAAGTCGTATGCCATTTTTGCTTCACTATCGACCGCTACATCAGGAAAAAATGAACGGGCGTAGAAGTAGTGAATTGCCATCGAACTTAGCTGATCTTTTTCTAAATCAGCTTTACGTTCTAATAACTTTCGGTGTTCGTCCCGAATTTCTAAATCAATGAACGTCAATGCTTTACG
>JBGCES010001097.1:0-2015 GCA_045106545.1 Saprospiraceae bacterium | reverse complement strand
ACCCGTGATGCTTCACCGAATGCTTCTGCGGGCAAATTTCCACTGGTCATCGTTTCGCATGGCTACGTTGGTTCGCGTTATTTGATGACTTATCTGACGGAAAATTTAGCTTCTAAAGGCTATGTGGTCGTTGCTATTGATCACACGGAATCTACTTTTCGGGATGCTAGGCCTTTTCAAAGTACTCTACTCAATCGCTCCAAAGATATTTTATTCGTTTTAGACGAAATCGCTAAACGCGGGACAGCAAAAGATAAGAATTTCCTATCTGGAATAATTGATTCAGATAACACAGGCGTCATTGGTTACTCTATGGGCGGTTATGGTGCGTTAAACGTAGCTGGTGCAGGCTATAGCGAGGGGATGGTAGAATTTTTTAAAGGGATGACAGGTGGAAGTGAGGCAATTGCGCAGCGTGCTGGAGGTAATGAAGATTACGAAAAGTCATTCGATTCAAGAGTTAAAGCGGTAGTTGCTTTTGCTCCTTGGGGAATGGAACGTAATGTCTGGACAGCAGAAAATTTAAAAGGCTTAAAAGTCCCAACTTTTTTTATTGCAGGTAGTGAAGACGATATTTCGGGTTACGAAAAGGGCATTAAAGCTATCTACGAAGGCGCAACCAATACTGAACGTTATTTATTGACCTACGATAATGCCCGCCATAATGTCGCTCCTAACCCTCCGCCCTTGGAAGCACTTCAGCCAGGTATTCACATTGATGAATATTACCGCTACTCGGATGCAACTTGGGATCAGCGTCGTATGAATAATATTAATCAACATTTTATTACTGCATTCTTGGGAGAGCAGCTGAAAAAGCAAGATTACGCTACGTATCTGAATTTACCAGAAAATTCTAATCCTGAAACTTGGTTTGGATTTGTTCCACGTTCTTCTACGGGTTTAGAATTATTACATGCAAAAGCCGCAGATGAATAGAAAACTGGTTTTAGGTTCGGATAATTACAATTTTAAAAAAAAATGATTTGAACGCGTATAGGTTTTTATTTTTGATGTAAATTCGCCCTTCATTTACACTTACAAAATTGAAATAATGGCGGTAAATCCAGCTTTTGACATTCTTTCCGTTGGTGAATTATTGATAGATTTTATTAGTACCGATTTTGCCGAAACTTTTGAAGAGGTAGAAAATTTTAAACGCATCATGGGCGGTAGCCCAGCCAATTTATGTATGAATATGGCGCGTTTGGGCAATCAAACCAAACTGGTGGCAAGTCTTGGAAAAGACGGTATGGGACAATATCTACTTGATTTTGTCAAAGAATTGAACGTCAATTGCGATCATATCGAAAGAGTTGTCGATCCGACTACTATTATTTTAGTGACGCGCTCCAAAGCCGTTTCTGATTTCGAAGCTTATCGGGGGGCAGATTGTCAGATTAGCTGGCAGCAATTTCCCGACGAAATTTTCGATACGTTTAGGATCTTTCATACCACCTGTTTTGCACTAAGTAAAGAACCAGCACAAAGTACAATTATGCAAGCCGCACATCGGGCAGCGGATCGTGGAGCGCAATTAAGTATCGATGCAAATTACGCACAGAAGATTTGGTCAGATCGAACCCAAGCACAACAGATTGTAGCAGATTATTGTGGGCTGGGCGCAATAGTCAAAGTGAGTGAAGTAGATTGGGAACGATTATACGAAAAGCCCTTGGATGATGCGAAAGTAGCAGCGGAACACTTTCTTAAACTAGGTGCAAAAGAAGTCTGTGTGACCCTTGGCGAAGACGGTTGTTTGGTAGCTAATGACAAGGAACAGCATTTTTTACCTACTCGAAAAGTAGAGGTGAAAGATACTACTGGGGCTGGGGATGCATTCTGGTCAGGATATTTGACGGCTTGGTTAGATGGAAAATCGCTGCTGGAATGTGCCCTAACTGGACGTCGCGTAGCTGAATTGAAGTTAGCTCGATTTGGAACGTTACCTTTGCAAATAGATCGCCAGCAGGTTTACCAAACGATGTTATAAACGCTTAATAATTCTTTTTAAG
>JBGCES010001096.1:0-2948 GCA_045106545.1 Saprospiraceae bacterium | reverse complement strand
TTGTATTTTAACTTACCCAGTATCGCGCCTGTTCAAGAAGCGATTTTAGCTGATTTTAAAGGTTATTTCAACTTGTCAGACGAGAAAATTGCGAAATATCGAGAAGAATTGGAGCAAGCAATACTTGATGTGACGACTTTTGCGCCAAGTGAGGTGACGGTTTAGTGTCGTAAAGCTGGGGTGCAGCTTCAAGCTGCACCCCAGCTAATAAATCAGGTCATCGCAACAACACCATCTTCCCCATATTATTCCGAAAGAAATCATCCGTTCCTGTCTCCCGCTTCTCATAGTCCTCGCCCATTCCATTTTTAGTAACAATTCGATACAAATAGACGCCGTTGGCTAATTGGTCGCCGTATTCATCCGTACCATTCCAAGCATAATCCGTTTGGTGTGTTCCTACTTTTAAAGGACCGATTTCATCTTGCGTCAATTGACGCACTACCCTACCACTGACCGTCATAATATCAATGCTGAAATATTCGGGCGTATGTCCCGTCAGAGTATATACAAAGTGCGTAGAAGTCGTAAACGGATTTGGAAAGTTAAAGACATTGGAAATCGCATCCTCTAACGCTACTTCAAAATCTACGCGGTATTCTACGCTACCTGTTTTATTACCCGTTGCATCCTCAGCTTGCACTACTAAGGTATAATCACCATCTTGTTCAAACACAGGACTGTATTCAACCACGGCGCGATTATTTGCGTCCGCTACAGCAGGAATAAATTGTAAAATATCGGCATTGCGATCAAAAGATAATTTGCGTTGAGAATTATCGGGATAAATCACCGAAATTTGAAACAGAGAAGTATCTGCTAACCGCAAATAATCATTTTCATCATCGAGCTGCATTGTGATTAACGGATCGGGAGAAACCAAATCGCCATTCATGATCCGCACGCCATCAAAGGTGACGTTTAGCAATGGATTGCGCACATCTTTGCGTACGTAGAATTGGACGAATCCTACATTGTTAATATGTGTCAATTCCAATTGGTCTTCATCTGGATTAATTTCAACTCGTAGCGTTTGCGCTCCATTTAGATTCTGCGTATCATATTTCAATCGCAATTGTAAGGTGTCATTACTTACTAGCGGAGCAACTCTTTCTTTGATGAGGACTTCATTATTTGCGGCATCAGTGATGCTATATTGTACTAATAGACTATCTAGATTATAGTCACTCACATTCTCAGCCGCAATCATAAAAGTCAATGGCTCGCCTTGTTCAAGTGTATCTTTTATGGCTTGGAAGGCAGCAGCTTGATTGAGCGATGCTTCCGGGATTCCATCAAAAAATACGCGCCAATAATCTAATTGCTGTGGCGTCCTTTTTTCGGAATCTGCTGCTTCGTATTCTAATTGTAAAAATGGAAATTCATTCGCATCAACAGAATTTAAGGTAGATGATTCCAATTCTAAACCACGATAAATCAAACTGCGTTCACGTGCCGCATTGTAACCATAAATATTTAGTCGTCCTTCTTCTAACCCACTGTCTTTTCCACTGAGTTTCCATTCCAAACTTTTCCAATCAGAAGCTGGACCGATAACAGGAGTTGCGATTTTGCCTTCCGTAGCGATAGACAATACCGGAAAATCAACAAAAAAGGAAGATTGTGCATCATTGGGATTTCCTAATTGCTCTACGTCATTTGTAGAAGGATCTCCTTTGCGATAAGCGAAAACGTAAGGTGTATTTCCAAATTCAGAATTTTGTAAACCCCGTACGGCACGTGCACCTTCCTTTTCTAAAATATTAAAAATATTAAGTCCACCCGTTGCAATTGAATCCGCTGCCCACTGATCGGGGTAGTAGGTATGACATTCAAATTCAGGGTTGTAAGGACGCTGTAAAGTAAAAAAGGCAACGTAGCTTCCTTCTGGTATATCATCATTCAGAAATTTAATAAGACGTTGCCGATCTTCTAGATTGTAAGTACGGAATTGGAATGCGTCTGTCGCGATTGTTGCACTTGTTCGTAATTGTGATTCATATGAACCAAGTTGAACAGATGAAATACACGGGCGCGTAGAAGCATCATTTACACCTGTAGGAACATTCGACCATAAATCGCCTGTAAGACCATCGAAAACAACTACCATCACACCATTACTCGGTCCAGAAAGTCCAGCTGATGCTGTTCCTACGGAATTAGCACTTTGGTCAAAAAGTCCAGCATTAAAAAAGGCATTTGCCCCATTTTTTAATTGGTAAACAACGGGTATTTTACCAAATTCTAAACTTCGGTTTTCTAATAATTCAGTAGCTTCATATTTGGATTCTGTTTGTTGAAAATAGTGCGATTGATTAAATCCAGGACTGCTATTTTCTAAAAAGACGAAAGAAGAATTTTGCCAGATATAGCCAAATTGCTCCGTACTATCAGGGCTAACCCGCCAGTAGTAAACGGTACTGTCTTGGTAATTTACATTAGGCTGCCATTTCAGAACCCCTCCTGCTTGCTCTAGAATAAATTGTTCCTTTATATCACTATTAAACAATACTGTTGTATCCATCTCAAAAACGTAACGTTGCGTTTCGGCAAAGGTATTGGTCGTAGATGCTTTTAAACTTACCGCGCGGTCTCCAACGATACCCAAACGAGTTGGGTAAAGCGGTCGTGCATCATTGGAAAAGATTAAAAATTCGATGCCTTCTAGACTGTTTCCATCTACTAAATTATTATTCAATTCAGCTGCGGGGCTAGGTAATTCGACTACCACATCCTCATTATCAACAGTGATATGCAGTCGGTTTAAACCGATTGCTACGTCGCCCAAAACGGGTAACTGATAATTAAAACTACGCCGAAATTGAGTCATTGAAATACGCTCGTCAATATGTGTAACCCGATCTCCAGTGGGTAATTCTTGTTCGACTAATAAATTAACCGAGGTAGGTTCGTTTTTACCTAAATTAATTAAATCGAAATTGATAAGA
>JBGCES010001095.1:0-9122 GCA_045106545.1 Saprospiraceae bacterium | reverse complement strand
CTGCCCCGAACTTGATTCGGGGAAGAATTAATTATTTCGGCGTGACTAATTCATAAATTATATTTATGGTTATAATAAAAAATATAAATTTTCGCTTATGATTTAGAGTTCCCATATTTGCACCAGCGATAAGACAATTCTTAACTACAATCTAAGATATTATCTAATCCATTTTGTGAGAAGTATCTTTTATAAAAATAAAATAGTATTCAGATGATTAACAGCCCGGTTTTACAAGCGACAAAGCAGCAAAAGTCAAAAGTAGCTACCAAAATAGCGATTGCTCAAGGAGATGGTATCGGTCCAGAAATTATGAGCGCAACCTTGCGTATCCTAGAAGCAGCGGGTGCGGAGATTGAACCAGAATTTATCGACCTAGGAGAGAAAGTTTATTTAGCAGGAAATACTGCTGGGATTGATGCTAAAGCTTGGGAAGTAATCAAGCGCAATAAGATTATTTTAAAAGCACCGATCACCACTCCACAAGGAAAGGGTTACAAAAGCCTTAATGTTACCTTACGGAAATCTTTGGCTCTTTTCGCTAATGTGCGCCCTGTAAGTACGCTTACGCCTTTTATTGCGGCGAATGGTAAGCAAATGGATGTCGTGATCGTCCGCGAAAATGAAGAAGATTTATATGCGGGTATTGAACACCAACAGACGCAGGACGTAGTGCAATGTTTGAAACTTATCACCCGACCAGGCTGTGAAAAAATTGTTCGCTACGCTTTTGAATATGCACGAGTTTACGGTCGTAAGAAAGTGACTTGCATGGTGAAGGATAATATTATGAAACTGACTGATGGATTATTCCACCGAGTGTTTTTAGAAATTGCCGAGGAATATCCTGAAATTAAAACCGAAACACAAATTATTGACATCGGAGCAGCACGGCTAGCAGCGCATCCCAATCGCTATGATGTAGTCGTCACCTCAAATTTATATGGCGATATTATCTCAGATATTGTTGCCGAAGTAGCTGGTTCAGTTGGGCTTGCAGGTTCTGCTAATATCGGAAAGGAGATAGCTATGTTTGAAGCAATTCACGGCTCTGCTCCTGATATTGCGGGTCAAAATATCGCTAATCCATCGGGCTTACTCAATGCTGCGGTGATGATGCTCGCACATATTGGTCAAGCTGAAGTGGCTAACAAAATCAAAAATGCTTGGTTAGCAACGATTGAAGATGGCTATCATACAACGGATGTTTTCCAAGAAGGAAAGAGTAGATCATGCGTCTCTACCCAAGAGTTTGCAGATGAAGTGATTGCACGTTTGGGTCGTACACCTGATGTATTGACGATTAGTGCATTAGGTTCTAGTAAGGGGCAAATCAAAATCGGTGAATACGTGCGTCGGCAACGCGAGAAACAATTAGTGGGCATTGATATTTTTATCGACTGGCAAGGTAAAGATCCAGAAGTCATTGGTCAAGGGCTTTCCAATATTAGCAATACGGGATTGAAGTTAAAAATGATTACCAACCGGGGAGTAAAAGTGTTTCCCAATGGAATGGAAGAAACGTACTGCACCGACCACTGGCGCTGTCGCTTTGTTGCCAATAATGCAGATACTAAAGCAAAACCTCCCGTTTATACACCGATAAATTACCAAGCGATATTGACGACTTTATCGGAATTACATCTGAAAGGTTTTGATGTAATTAAGACAGAAAATCTCTACGAATTTGCGGGTAAGCGAGGTTTTTCACTGGGGCAAGGTGAGTAATCGAGTATTGATATTATGACTGTTAATATATTCTGGCAACGGTGCATCCATGCAACCGTTGCCTTTTTATTTAACTTTATCCATACAAGTATTGCCGAAATATAAAGTCCTAGACTCTCTTATTCAAAGGAAGAAAGCTATGGTAAGCAAAATATATTCTGGTAGGATGTTCTAAAAACTATATCTTAACTGTAGTTCCCACTCATAGGTACGCTTAGGAATATTAAAAGAGTCAAATGGGTCAGCGCCACGTTGATTTAAAGATTCTTGTTGATTCGTAGTTCGTGTCCACTGATAATTGCTGTATTGTCCACGCAGTTGTAGTTGTGGATTTAAGCGGTACTGAAGCGCAAACGTAGGTGCAATCCGCCAACGGGCTAAATCAGGTAAGCCATAAAAGCTATTAGTTGTATAAGAAAGATTATCATCCATTATTTCAGTCACCGCAGTCTGAGGATCTGCAGCAGAAAATTCCTCTATATTATTATTAGATAAGTCTAACACTAACCGATAACCCAAACGCGCGCCAATACCTACCGACCAACGTGGCGAAATTCGATATTGTAATGCAATTGGTAATTCTATAAATGCATAGCGATTATTAGCTAAAGGCGCGTAGTAAGTCGTATCTGTTACTTCAAAAGTATTGGTATTGTCCACCTCTGGGTCACCTGTACCAGAAGTTGAAGTATCTTCTTCATCTATCTCCTCATCTTCGCCTCCCCCAGCGATTATGGGTACATCATCATCCACTACTTCCACTTGCACCTTTTCGCTATTTACTAAAACATTTAGGTCTGCTATGGGGCGATTTGCATATTGCAATGCCGCATCCAATGACCATTTAGGTTTAAACTGCCACTCCGCCCCTACTCCAAGTGCGTATCCCATTTGCGAAAATTCCTGATTCGTGCTCGTAGCTACTTGTACACCAAGCCGCAGACGGTTACGCTGCCCACTGGGGTAATGGGGCAGCGCAACGTCAGATGCGGGAATGTTCAGGGATTCTAATTCTGGGATATGTAAATATGGGATGTTGGAAAATTTTTCTCTGGTTTCAATTGTTTCGGTTAAGATCGTATTATCTAATCTTGTTTCCTCACTAAACGTAGTCTTCTCAAATGTCTTTTCATCATTGACATCACCTACTGTAATCAATTCATTATCAGCAACTTGGGATTCATTTATTGTTTTATTTTGAACAAGTGTTTCTTGATTTCTATTTATAGCCCCGATAGCTGAATCTGCGGCGAATTGTTCTTTATTCGCGTATTCTTTTCCATTGCTTTGCTGATCATCAACGGAAGCAATAGTAGTTTTTGGTCGAATAGCGTCAAGGTTGTCATATTGTTGTTTTGTTTGAGTAGATCGATTAGCAATTGGGGTATTTTGAATAATTTGCTCTCGTTGAGGAATAGGCAGGCTATCTAGTTCAGTCATTTTTGTAGGAACTAGCCACCACATTATCCCTACACCTAGCATCACACCTGCTGTAAGTCCCATCCACCACCACCATAAGCCAGCGCGTCGCTTGCGTTTAGGTGGCATTTCAGCATCTAATTGCTGCCGCATCTTTTCCCAACTGTTGTCTATGAATTCAGGTTCGAATTCATGATAATCGCGGTTTTGCATGAGTAATTTGCTTCTATTTATCCGTTTATCGTTCGGACGTTGTCATAATTTTGTGCAATCAATTCTTTCAATTTGGTTCGGGCGGCTGATAAATGCCACTTACTAGTTCCCACCGAAATCTCTAACCGTTCTGCAATCTCATGGTGTTTATATCCTTCAATTGCATATAGTTTGAATACTTTTTGAGTAGCAGGTGGTAATCGTTCTACTAAATCTAAAATATCTTCTACATATAAGTTATGCAGCCCATCAGGTGCACGTTTTTCGTCTCGTTCTTCCAATTCTAAAAAACGTACTTCTCGATTATATTTTCTAAAATAATCTGCCATTGAGTGATAGACTAATTTTCTAATCCATCCTTCTAGCGAGCCTTTAAAACTATAACTTCCGATTTTCTTATACACCCGCATCATTCCATTATTCACAATATCTACTCCTTGCTCTTTATCATGGGCATAACGCATTACCATCCGCATCATATTTGTGAAATATTTGCGGTATAGTGCTTCTTGAAAATGGCGGTCATTACGACAACATCCTTGCACTAATTCTTCGTCGGTATATGCTTCTGGGTTAATAATATGTATATTTTAAAATCTATTGTAATTCTATTTAAAATTGAATTCCTACTCCCATTATTACGCGGCGATATTGTAAAGTCAAAGACTCTTCTCCTCCACGAATAGGTTCTTGTCGAACAAAGCTAGCGGATTGAAACCGAGTCCCTATGGTCAATAAAATCTGTAAAGCTTCTCTCGTTGCAATACGATAACCAGCTGCGGCTTGATACATAAATCCTCCTTCAGCATCGCTGACAAAAAAGTTAGCATTTTTAAAAGCCATCCCGTAACCAGTTTGCAAGGCATAGAAGAAACTATTGGGCTTCTCTTGGAGGTAACCACGTGCCTCGATAAATATCGGATAAATATTTTCTCCTGTTCCTGTCGAATAGGCATCAATTCCCACTCCCAATCCTACTCCCAGCCAACGCTTAAACAAATGCCCCGTTACATTATTTACTGAAAAGCTGAAGTTAGTCGTTCTACGCCCTTTTCCATTAAGCATTCCTACATGCGTCAAATTATACCAACCCTGCGTTTTCGGATCCTGAATGGGTTCCTTTGGTTGAACGGTCACTTGTTTTATTATCCGTTGTTTTGCTTGCACCACTCGTTCTACTTGGTCAATAGGAAAAGTTAACTCTAAACCATCTAGATTACGTAAAGTCAGAGATTCTTTGGGGATTAATTGAACGATATTTCCTTCAACAGTTTCACCATTCGTTAAATGGACAATATCTATCAATTCAACCCGCTGCGCTTGAAGAAAAAGCGGCAGAAGGCTGAGTGATAGCATTAGGCAGCAGTTAAAAAACACTTTCATAGTCTTAAATTTTGGTTGTACATAAGGGAAATCCACTGCCTAAGTTAGATTATTTTTGAACCGCACACAAGAGGCGGATATTATTAGATATTACTAACGCGTTAGACGAAGAACGAGAGAAAAGGGTTGGGTGAAAAGTAATTTTTTTTTGAAAAGTCATCCCTTTTTTCAACCTTTGAGTCATTAACTTACCACTCTGTTGACACCTGCCTTCATTTAACTTATTCACTATCAATACATTACAAGTACCTTACGCAAATTATTTCGGTACGAGAATTATACAGCTAGCGCCTATTTTTATAATAAAAAAGTAGCGTTCTAGCTGCTGCTTACAAAAATGAATGAGTATTTTTTTAATTTTTCAATCTCAATTAGATAAAATGTTATACCGTAATCTATTTTTTACGCTTTGTTTCATCGTACAAACCGTGCTTTTAAGTGCGCAGTTGACTATTCGCATTACTCAAGTACCTGCGATTACCCCAAGTGATGCAACGCTCTACGCAGCTGGTGACCTCAACGGTTGGGAACCTGAAGATGCAGCTTTTGCTTTCACAAAAAAAACGGATAGTACTTACGAAATTGTTTTAGATCTCGAACCAGGCGCGATCAAATTTAAAGTAACTCGTGGTGGCTGGGCTACCGTCGAAGGTTCGGAACAAGGTACATTCCGCCCAGACCGTGAACTGGTGTATAATGGCGGCGATCAACTGGAAGAAATTACGATTGAGGGCTGGGAAGATTTAAGTAATGGTGGCGGAACTGGCGGTGAAAATAGCACCGCAGCCGCAAATGTTACCACTATCGAAGATTTTGCCATGCCTCAGTTTGAGACGACGCGCCGTATCTGGTTGTACTTACCGCCAGATTATGCAAGTAGCAATAAACAATATCCCGTTATTTATATGCACGATGCACAAAACTTATTTGACCGCAATACCAGTTTTGCGGGTGAGTGGGAAGTGGATGAAAGTCTAAATGCGCTTTTTGAAAATGGGGATGAAGGTGCTATTGTGGTAGGAATCGAAAATGGCGGAGCTAATCGAATAAATGAATTAACCAGCTGGACAAATGCTCAATACGGTGGTGGACAAGGCGCTATTTATGCCGATTTTGTGGTAAATAACCTAAAGCCATATATTGATGCGAACTATCGCACGCGCCCCGAACGTGAATTTACAGCCGTAGCTGGTAGTTCGCTGGGTGGTTTAATGTCATTATATATGGCGATTGAACACCAAAATGTATTTAGCAAAGCAGGTGTATTTTCTCCTTCTTTTTGGTGGTCTAATCAAGTATATGAACACGTACGCAACAAAGGTAAACAAGCCGATATGCGTATTTATTTCGTTGCGGGCGAGCAAGAAAGTCAGGATATGATTCCAGATATGCGCTCTATGTATAATGTACTCTTAGGAGAAGGCTTTGAAGAAGAAGAATTATTGTTTAAATCGGATAGCGATGGACAGCACAGCGAGTGGTATTGGGCACGTGAATTTCCAGCTGCTTACGAATGGTTATTCGCTGGTTTACCTACTTCTATTACAGATACAGAAAGTGGACAGTGGATTAAGATTTCACCTAATCCTGCCAGTGATAAGATATATGTAGAACTAGAAGAGGAACTAGAAAATGGTGCGGTAAGAATTTATTCTTTAGAAGGAAAGCTAATTGATGAACGTCCACTAGAATCAGGTAATACCCTGAATATCAACAATTTGGCAAATGGGATGTATTTGATGTTAGTCACCGAAAACTGTATGCCGATTGCAAATCAGAAATTGGTAGTTGAAAAGTAAATAGTCTATTAGTTGGTAGTTTGTAGTCACTCCAATCGTGTACTACAAACTACCTGCTAAAAACTAATTTTCTTCCTCCGTTATCCCCAGTGCTGTTGCGCTTTTCTCCCAGTTCTTACGCGCCAGCACCTGCATATCAGCAATACTATCCAGTTCATCTACGATTTCCATTCCCAAGAGCGTTTCGATTACATCTTCCATAGAAACGATACCTGCCATACCTCCAAATTCATCAACTACTAAAGCGATATGCTCGCGTTTTTCCATTAATAAATTAAAAAGATCCGGTAAGGGTTGCGTTTCGGGCGTCACCATAATATTACGGCTAATGGTGTGTAGCGCATCATCACCTTTTTTCTCTATTATCGCTTCCAAAACAGCATCTTTTAGTACGAATCCAGTGATGTTATCACGGTTTTCACTGTAAACGGGAATACGAGAAAAAGGCAATTCTTTGCGCGAATCGTAATAATCTTTAATCGATTGGTTGCGATCTGCCATGCGAACTACCGTACGGGGAGTCATTACATCCTTAGCAGTAATGCGATTAAACTTGAGTAGATTTTGGATAATGCTACCTTCGTTATTTTCAAAAACGCCTTCTTTTGCTCCTAATTCCGCCATCGCAGTAAAATCGGCCCGACTGAACACACTACGATCTTTATCTTTTTTCAACAATTTCGTAATCTGCTGACTCAACCAAACTAAAGGGAACAACAATTTGATGATAAAATTGAGTGACATCACTGTAAAGCCCGTCAACTGTTTCCAGTAGTTCGCGCCTAGTGTTTTTGGAATAATTTCGGACAATATCAAAATCGCAAGTGTCATCACTGTTCCTACGATAGCATTTGCACCGATAAAAATCCCTCCAATTTCTAATCCACTTCCAGATGCCCAAATCTTTTCAGCTTGCGCACCTACTCCCATCGCACCTAAGGTATGCGCAATGGTATTTAAAGTTAAAATTGCCGAAAGTGGTCGATCGACATTATTTTTAAATTCCTTTAATAGCTTACCTACTTTGCCTCCTTCTTTCAACTTTTGTTCTGTCCAAGAGGGTGTAATACTCAATAAAACAGCTTCCCAAATCGAACAAAGAAATGAGAATGCGATAGAAATTAAGAAAAATATGATTAGAGGAAAATATGGTCCCATGTATATTAAGTTGTTTAGCTAGTTGATTTTAAGTTAAGAAAAATAATTGTGTTAATTCTGATCAATTAAATACAATACGAATTAACCTACCGATTGTTCATTCGCGCAAAAGTAAAGGGAAAACGGGACATAATGCCCGTTTTCCCTATTTTACGCTAAAAAATTAATTATCATTCCGTCAGACTGATCGGATTTTTTCATCATAACTATTTGGGGTAAAGAAGTCATAGTAAAAAGTGTAGAACGTTTTCCGTCCTTTACTTTTTATATTTTGTCCAATACCCATTGTTTATTATTGCCGAAGTAATTAACTATTTCGGCGGAGTTTAATTGGAAATATAAATTTTTTGCAATGGAATAACTACATCTCTTTCATCTAACAAGTTAACCGAACGAATTCGACTAGGAGAAACGCCATATAGTTTTGCTATACTTTCAATCGTTTCACCGTCTTGTACGACATGAACCCGCTTCTCTCCATTTCTGGAAACAGTCGTATCAAAAGTAGCTGGCTCTGGTCCGCGACTACTAAACACTTCTGCTGGAACAACAGTAGAATTAGTAGTAGTGGTTACATTATTACCAGTTGAGTTAATTCGTTGTGCGCTGTTATTAAACGAAGTTGGCACGTCTTGACTCGGTGCAATCACATACAACTGTTGACCCACAAAAATCAAGGTATTATTCGGTAATTGATTAAAGCTTAATACTTGAACTACCGTCATATTATACATAGCAGCGATACTTCCTAATGATTCGCCTTCTTTCACTACATGGATAATTCGACGAGTAGCAGCAGTTTTAGCAGCAAGTTGATCTGCCGTAGATTCTGCTGGTGTCATTACTATATTAGACTCTGTAGATGTAGCGGTATTAGTCGGTCTAGTATTTAGTGCTTGACAAGCTTGAATTAAGTCATTAGCACTTAAATTATTCCAACTACGTAAACTACCAGCAGTTACCTTATGAATAGCCGCAATCTGCACCAAAGTTTCGCCTTGCTGAACGATGTGTACGCCAGGGCTAGAAGACTGTTGGCAGATGATTTTAGTCTGCACAGTTGGCGTAGCAGGTTGCGTCTGAGCAACTACGGGTGTCCGTGGCTGTGCTTGTGCAACAACTGGCGTTCGCGACTCTGCTGCTTGCGGAGCAACGATAATCGGCACGCGTGGCTTAGTAATTACTTCTGTTTGCTGCTCCGTTTTGGGTTGCTGAGTCAGACGTGGTGATTGATTCACTACATAACTAGCAGGTTGAGTAATAGCCAGTTCTGTACATGGAGCTAAGTAAGTTGAACTACCTAAACCGTTCCACGCTTGCAATTGAGCGACCCGTACGTCATACTTTTGACTGAGTTGATATAACGTCTCACCAGACTGTACTATATGTAAATCCTTCGATGACTTTTTCTTACACTTCACA
>JBGCES010001094.1:0-4101 GCA_045106545.1 Saprospiraceae bacterium | reverse complement strand
TAAAACCGCAAAATAGCCTGTACCGCAGAATTGCGGTATAAAAGTCACACGTCGCGTTCCGAACCATTTTTGCACGTATTCAGTGTACTTTTAAATTTTATATTTAGCCTTTTACCCCGAAATTCTTCGGGGCAGGCTATTTTACATTAAAGAACTTAACAGCTCTGCGGTAACGGGGAGAACTTTAGGTGCTAATGGTCTAGAATACTGTGCCGCTCAAGCAGATAGGGACAATCTCGTACTGCTCGTAGTTAGTGGTAGCAAAGGCTGGATAAATAGTGGGGATGCCCTAGCAGCCCCGACTAATGCTAGTTGCCAAGCAGCATTAGCCGTAGAATGGTTAGATGTCAACGCACAAGTTGATAATCAATTCATCAACTTAACTTGGCGAGTGGCAAATGAAAACGCAACGACGCATTACGAAATCGAACATTCCGCAGATGGAAAAACGTTTGAGTCGATCAGAAAAGTGGCGACAAACGGTGATTTGAATTATCAATTTTTGGATAAAAATCCAGTCCGTAGAGAGAATTTCTACCGCATCAAAGAAGTCGAAAACAGCGGACGCTTTTCCTTTTCGGAAACGAAATTAGTTCAACTAAAATCGACTGTCGCTACCCTACTCGTTTATCCAAATCCGACAACGGATAAAGTTAATTTACAACTACCTGAAATAGAAATCGAAAATGCGATTTCCACTTTAGTGGACGTGCATGGCAAAACCATTTTACAACAAAAATGGTCTTCTGAATTGGATTTGAGTGTGCTGCCGAGTGGCGTTTACTTGTTACAAATAGAAACCACCAATGGCAATTATCAGCAACGAATCGTGAAACAGCAGTAGAGACGTTTGAAAAAACGTCTAAATGTAACGCACAGGAATCAATACATTAATTCAAACTGCAATTGGATAAAACTTGAAACCCGATCTCGTTTAACAACAAAACACCATCATTACAGCAGTAGTCGAGTAATCTTGACTACTGCTTTTTACTTATCCCACCATAAAAATTTGATTATCAACACTTTAAAAGTTAATAAAATTTGAATTAGGGTCTAGTACCTATCCGATTGAGTACCACTACCTATATTCTAGCCTCGCCATAGTCCGTAACTTTGTATCATCGAAAGCAACAAAAAAGAAATCATTCTTAAAATGGTTTAACCCGAAAAAATGCTTTCGTTGATTCCAATTATTTCTTCATTTCTTCATTATTAAAAAACAAAATCATGAAATCTGTTAATTTAACGCTACCAACAACTGCTACAGCTAACTCTACTTCTTTTTTCCAAAAAGCAAAAGATACTATCACCTTCAAATCCTTCCGCGATAGCATGAAAATGGATTTTGATTTCACTTTGAATCAAGAAGATATTAAAGCCATTCACGAAGAATTGGGTTATTAAAAACTGCAAGTTAGGTAGATGGACAAAATTGTCTAATTGTCAAATTTTGGCAAATCGTTCGCGGTGAGCGACTTACACCATTTTTGCTGTCAAAATAAATATGTAACTCTACTTAGCATCGTACCCATCAATCAATCAGACGTTTTTTTAAACGTCTCTACTAACCCGTTTATCCTTAAAATTATTCATCTTTTACCATGGAGCAATTTGGATTAAAATTACTCCGTGGTAACCAAAATCTTCTCATCATGAAATCTGCAAACTTAACTTTACCTACTTCCGCGACTTCCAATACCATAACTACTTTTTTGAAAAAAGTAAAGGATATTATCACGCTAAAAGCCTACCGCGACTTGCTGAATATGGACTTCGATTTGGAGTTGAATCGGGAAGATTTGGAAGTAATGTACGGTGAGTTGTGTGACTGATGATGCAAAGGCTACGCCGTAGATTTCTTCTACCGCGTAGCTTTCACGTAAAATCTACGCGGTAGTAGAAAGCTACGGCGTATAAATGCGTTATCTCATTGCTAAATAGCTTTTTAAATAGGATTACCCATAGCTTTACACCCCCAACAACGCCTTATGCGCCAGCGCCCACTTCAGCAACCCATTCTGCTCACCGCCCAAGTCCAATTTCTTACTAATATTCCGCCGATGATTGGAGACCGTTTTGGGGCTGATAAATAGCATTCCCGCAATTTCTTTCGTCGTCTTTTCCTTTGCTATCAGCTTTAAAATATTGATTTCGTGTTTACTCAAATCCGCGAGTTCATCACCTTGTTCAGCAGGGGATTGAATTAACAAATGCGTCAAACTGGGATTGACGTAGGCGCGTCCCGCGTGGACGGTTTTGATGGCGGCGATAATTTCATCTTCGCGACTTTCCTTCAATAAATAACCACGAATACCCATCTGCAACGCGCTGCGAAAGAAGTGTTCGTCTTTAAACAAAGTTAATAAAACAACCGCCGTCGTACTACCTTCGGCGATCAATTCTTTGCCCACTTCCATACCCGTCATCAGCGGCATTTCGATGTCCAATAATGCCACGTCGGGCTTTAAATGACGGATTTTTTCGAGGGCTTCTTGTCCGTTAGCGGCACTACCGACCCACTCAATCCCACTGGTTTCTTTTAATAAATCGGCAACGCCTTTGCGGAGCATGGGATGATCGTCAGCGTTGAATACGCGGATGTTTTGCATAAGAGAGAGGATATTAGAAGTTAAACGTTGGAACGCTAGGCTGTTGGAGTTTAGAAAATTGGAACACGGATTTGACGAGATGGAACGGATTAACGCGGATCTAATTTTTTAAAATCTGTGTATATCTGTTTGATCCCGTCCCATCCACGTTCTAATTCCTCAAACTTGTTTGGGTACACTAATTTCCAGCAGCACGCCACTCGGTTCGTTATTTTTAATCGTAAACTCACCATTCAGATTCGTGATGCGTTCGTGCATGGTGCGCAGACCGAGGCTTTTGGTTTTGACGATGGCGAGTTCGTGGTCGAAGCCTTTGCCATTGTCGCGAATGGTAATGTGGACAGATTTTTCCAAATTTTCTACCGTCACTTTGGCTGCCGTTGCGCCGCTATGCTTCACGATATTATTCATTGCCTCTTGTACCACGCGATAAAGGTGAATTTGATCTTTTTTGGCAATCGCACTGTCAATATTCTCTAATTCGTGCGTTAAAAACAAGTCGGTGGATTGTTCGACGCGGTTGAGGATGTCTTCGATGGCGGAGGTTAAGCCGAGTTTATCAATTTTGAACGGGTGCAAATCGCGTGAAATGGAACGCACTTCTTCCAGCGTTTCCATCATCAATTTTTGATTGATATTGCTATCAATTTCATTGCGTTCCGTTTGTTTGATTAACAATAAAAGCGACTGCCCGACGCCGTCGTGGAGATCGCGAGCGATACGTTTGCGTTCGGTGTCTTGTGCTAAAAGCAAGGCTTCAGCAAAGGCGCGTTTGTCATTGCGGTCTTGGACGACTTTGTTTAGCCAATAGGTCAAATATCCCATAAGTAGTAAAAAGATTCCTCCGCCGACGGCGAGATTGCGTTGGCGAGTAACGGCAGCGTTGGCTACCTCTAGTTCTAAAATATCGTTGCGTTGTTGGGTGATTTCTTGTTCTTTTTGGGCGGTTTGGTATTTGGTTTCGAGGTCGAGGAGCATCGTACTGTTATCAGTAGTGATTTTCTCAATTTGAGTTAGATACGTTTTTTCAATAAAGTCGTAAGCATTTTTAAAATCTCTTGCTCCATAATAACCATTTGCCATAGAATAGTAACCTAGTACAACCTTTGCTACATCATTTGTCTTTTTAGCCGTTTCGACAATTCTCTCGCCGTATTCTATCGAAGTAGCATAATCTGATTGCTCAACGGCAACTTTACCAGCCGAGAAATAATAAAGTAGTTTAATTTCATTGGCGTTTAATTCATTGGTAAGTTGCTCAGTCTCATTTAAATAACTACGATAAACACCTAATTCAGTCGCCCTGTTGTTTTCACCTCCAGTTACATTATTATAATAAATTATATTATCAATTTGCTCCATCAAAGCAATTGCCTGAAACTTTCTATAATTGTAAGTTTCAGCAATGCTTTTAGATTGTTCATAGTATTTATCTGCAAGAGTATAATAGTGCTTGACACTATCTACATATTCTTTTTTACTTCCATTA
>JBGCES010001093.1:0-22326 GCA_045106545.1 Saprospiraceae bacterium | reverse complement strand
ATGACCAGAAAATCTATATTGCTGCTCCTGAAGATTTAGTCATTAGTAAATTACAATGGTATAACCTTTCTGAAAGTGGTAAACAATTAGAGGATATTAAATACCTATTGACGTTGGATAATTTGAATCTGAACTATATTAAAGGCTGGACAAGTCGCTTATTAATTAAAACGCATGAACTCTTCTAATTTATCTGAAAATATTGCTGCTGCTAATGCAGCGGATTTAGCTTATGCTAAATGGTATGCGGGACAATCAGATCAGCGAAAGGCTGGAATGATTCTCAGCGCTTTCAATCTGATCGCAGATCGTATTCGACAGCAAGTACGAAAACTTAATCCTTTTGCAACTAAAGCAGATGAAACTATGCGTTTTATTGAGCTTACGCAAAAACACAAGTATCCGCCCGAAGTATTTGCATTCATTCAGCAAAAGATGCAAGAACGTTCAGAAAAAGAGTGGCAGCAACGCTTTCGAGCGATGAAGAAAGAACTAGGCTGGTCTTACGCAGATATTGCGCGTTTTATTGGTGCAGAAAACGAAGCATCTGTTCGTGCTTCGATTAATCGAAAAGTTCCTGCTTTTGGGAAGTTGGCGGTTTGTGTTTTTGAGGAAATGAAGGAGTAATAATCTCAATGTTTTATTATTTAAAAAGGTAGATCTAAATCTTCAATGCCAAAAGTTTAAATTAGAAAAAAGTGCTTTCATGATTTGGTTATTTGCAGTACTATTACTCTTCCTCCTCCAAAAAATCTATAACCGTCTGCGGATCTTTTAGGTCAGTTGTTTTTTTATAAAGATCCGACATCTTCAACTCTACATCTAGCGTGGTAAATTTCACGGTTTCCTCTAAGCCAATGTAAGAAGTCACCTCCCATTTGTTTTCCTTTATTTTATAAAATACTTCTACTACGGGCATGTATTGATTAACAATGACGTATTCCTGAAAAGACGGTAAGGATTTATACATTCGGAATTTGCCGCCTCGGTCGTAGCCTTCGGTTGATTTGGAAGCGACCTCAACAATTAAAGTAGGATTTTGGATGGCTTGATTACCGCCTTGATAGGCTTCTATTTTGCCAACTACTGCGCAAGTATCAGTATAGACGCTTTTGTTATATTTTTCGATATAGACTTTCTGGTCGCTATTGTGAATGCTTATTTCTTCTTCGGAATCGAAAAAGTGCATAAATAATAATGCACAAATCGTTGCCGATAAGGTATTGTGGTTGAATGTTCCACCAGCCATTGGGATGAGTTTTCCGTTATGAAATTCACTTTTTTGTTCTGCTTTTTCTTCTAGTTTGAAGTATTCTTCTAACGTATAGCGGCGCTCACTGTCCTTATTTTTAATTTGCTCAACTACTGCTACCATATCTTTTGTGATTTTGTGTTTTCAAATATACGCGATTATGGGTAAAGATGAAACATACAACGCGGAATATCATTCCGCGCTACGTCGCAACCAATAATACAACCCAACCCCAATCCCCCCAAACACCAATCCCGCCACCGCCTGAATCGGTCGTTGAATCAATGTACTAATCACAAACGCGCCCGAAATACCAATAAAAATCAGCGGAATAACGGGGTAACCCGTCGTGCGGTAGGGACGCGCTAAGTTGGGTAAGCGTTTCCGAAAGAGGAAAATACTTGCGCCCGCTAAGGTCATAAAACCGACATCCATAAAGGTGACGTAGGCAATCAGATTTTCAAAAGTGCCCCAAAAGATGAGGAGTAAAATTGCCCATTCGGCTTGGGTCAGCATGGCGTTGATGGGCGTACGAAAACGCGGATGTACTTCAGCGAGTTGTTTAAAAAATATACCATCCTTTGCCATCGCGAAATAGATGCGCGGCGCAGTGGCGGTATAGATACTAATCGTTCCAAAGATAGAAATGGCTATCGCAATGGCGACTAATTGTCCACCAAAAGGAATGACCGTGGCAACCGCATCGCCTGCTACCCGCGTGGTGGCTTGAATCGCATCCAACGGTAAAAGTAGCATATAAGCGAGATTGATTAATACATAAATCGTGGTGACAATGAACGTTCCGATAATCATGGCGCGCGGAACGTTGCGAGGCGCGTCAATGGTTTCGCCTGCGAGGTAGGAAGCGTGGTGCCAACCGCCAAATGACCACAGTACACCAATTAAACCCAGTAGCAAAGCACTAAATAAATTCTCTGGGACGTCTGCTGCTAACACCTCAAATTGAATGTTTTGCGGGTCATAATAAATAATACCTACCACGACAATCGCCAACATTGCCAGCAATTTCAAACCCGTAAATATATTCGCGACCCACTGACTGACATGTACGCCAAAGGCATTAATTAAGGTCAATCCACCGACAACACTTACAGCTAAGATGGTCTTTGCCAGTGGCGATAATTTCACAAAAAAAGTCATGTATTCCGCGAAAGCGATACCTAATGCTGCCAGTGATCCCGTATTAACCACCAATAAAATCACCCAACCATATAAGAATCCCGCTAAGTCGCCATAGGCTTCTTTCAGAAAAACATAAACGCCTCCTGCTTTGGGAAACATACCGCCCAATTCGGCAAAAGTCAGTGCGCCCGTCAGCGCAATCACGCCGCCAATCGCCCAGATGAGTAATACTAATCCATGATGGGGTACGGCTTCGACGATTTTATAAGGCGTTACAAAAATACCCGCACCAATGCACGAGCCAACGGCAATCATGGTTAAGCCGTAGAGATTGAGTTTTTTTTCTAAATTAGGCAAAGTGAAAGGTGATTAAAAAGTGGTGTGAAATGGTTTGAAAGTTGTTCGAAGGTAATTTGAAAGGGTTGAAACGCAGAGTTCGCGGAGGCGCAGAGGTTTTTCACTGTCAACGTGAACGTGATGTACTGGAAGTTCGCGGAGCATTTTTTCGATCGAAAAAAATTGGCGGAGTTCGCGGAATGGAAGAACGCACCGTGCACCGTCACTCCTCCACTTCATTCAAACTCACCTGTTCTAAAATGCGTTCTGGATCGACGTTCTCAGAGATGAGTTCGATGGCTTTTTTGACTTTCCACGGCGTAGAGAGGTTGATTTTTACTTCGATGCGGCTAATGCGGATGACGCAGCCGAACGTATCGAGCATGGTACGGACGAGCGGTACTTTATGCTTTTTGATGTACTCCATACTTTCTTCTTCCAATTCTCCTTCACCCGTAGCAATAATTCCAGCGAGTGGTGTACCACTGATGCCCATTTTCTCCGACATGCGTTTAATTTTAAAAATCGCTTGTCCTACCCGTCGCGCCCCTGCTACCAGCAGCAAATCTTCTGAGCCTTCCAGTTTATTCATTTCGATGAGCGAACCGCTAATAAAATCGCGTACTTTATTATTTAGACTTTTCTTATTGCAGATGACTTCACCGCGAATCGCTTTGACTACCGTACGCATCAGCGGATAGGCAAGACTTGGATCGTAAGGTAAAGTACCTAGCAGCGGTAAGCCTTTCTTTTTCAACCACTTACCAACGTAATTTTCTACTTTGGCAATTTTATCCGTCCGTATTTTATTAATAATCACGCCGATAATCGGAACCCCTTTTTGCTCGAATTCAGCGAGTGATAAATTAAGTTTATCAATCGTACTACCCACGCCACCTTCTACGACCATAATCACGCCTGCTTCTAATATTTTAGCCACTTCAGCATTGGATAAATCCACCACGCTACCTACGCCTGGATGCCCCGTGCCTTCATAAATGACTAATTCATTATGCTTTTCTAATGCTGTTTTTGCTTGTAAAATACCCTTGCGATAATGCTTGAAATCATTGGGGGCGTCTAAATAAGCTTCCGTTGCACCACGTCCGAGAATCACTGGACTATGCAGTTGTGAATCCAGTTCAAATTGCATGACATCCGAAAAAAGCAAGGCATCTTTATCTACGCGTAAATCGCGCAAATCGACAAACTGCTGTCCGACGGGTTTGCAGTAGCCGACTTTGATACCGAGGTTTTTCATGAGGGCAACCAAGCCAAGGGTAGAGGTGGTTTTGCCCACGTGTTGGGAAGTGGCGGCGACGTAGATGTTTTTCATAACGATACGGTTAACGGCAGACGGTTGACGGTTGACGGCAGACGTTCGCCATAATTTAAAATGGTAGGGTTTATTTTATGATCGTGGTAATAAAATTCATGACTATTAGTGAACCGAACTAAATAACTTATACCATTATACTCGTTCTTTTCCAGTCTAAATTACCCGAAAAAAATAAGTCCGTAGCTAGGCTATGCACTGATTTTTTGAATCCTTTAGACAGAAAAATAACTTCGTATTCTGGCACAACTTATTTAATTCGGTTCACTTAAACTCCAAATTAAGACTATTTTTTAATCCAACAAAAAAAGTCATCACAACTACACGTTGGATGACTTTTACTTTTATCTTAAAATCGCGTTTAACAAAATTATTGATCGAAGCTATTGATAACTCCTATCGCCTCACTCAAAATCCACAACATGTTACTCAAAACTTTCTACTATCGTCGAGAGGCAACAAACTTCATTCTATAACCCGATACAATTTTTCCTTCTTTGATTTTATTCAAACGGCGTTTCACTAAGCGTCTTTTGATCGGTTTTAAATGCTCCGTAAATAAAATGCCATCAATGTGATCGTACTCGTGTTGGATAACCCGCGCGTTTAAACCTTCAAATGTTTTGGTATGCTCCACGAAGTTTTCGTCTTGGTAACGAATCGTTACGCGCTCGGGGCGATCCACGTCACCGCGTACATCGGGAATACTCAAACAACCTTCTTCGTAAGAAAATTCCTTACCTGTTTCTTCAATGATATGCGCATTGATAAACGCTTGTTTAATACCTTTAAACTCTTCGCCTTCTTTTTCCATCTGCGTTGAATCCACGAGAAACAGACGAATCGACAAACCAATTTGCGGTGCTGCTAAACCCACACCTTCCGCATTGTACATGGTTTCCCACATATTTTCGAGTAGTTCTGCGAGTTTTGGATAATCAGGCGTAATGTCCTCTGCTACTTTGCGTAAAACGGGTTGCCCGTAGGCGTATATTGGTAGTATCATTGTGTTGGATGTTGGATGTTGGATGTTGGATGTTGGATGTTGGATGTTGGACAAAGGGGAACTAATTTTCCAATATCCCCAATCCAATATCCAACATCCATCAATAACCTAAATAATCTTTCAAAATTAATGCAGCACTTACCTGATCGACCAGTGCTTTATTTTGTCGCTTTTTCTTTTTTGCGCCACTTTGGCGAATCACGGCTTTAGCATCTTCAGAAGTGAAACGTTCGTCGTGTAAGACGACTTCTACTGTCGGGAAAAGTTTGCGCAGTTGTCGCGTGAAGCCAATCACTAAATGATGAGTTTGAGCTGGATTTCCGTCGGGATAAAGCGGTTCGCCCACGACGATTTTTTCCACTTCTTCTCGTTCTAAATAAGCTTTTAGCCAGTCGAATAAGGCATCTGTCGCTACGGTTTCTAAACCACTAGCGAAGAGTTGCAACGGGTCGGTTGTCGCGATGCCCGTACGTTTTGTTCCGTAATCTATTCCAAGGATTCGTGCCACGGGCGCAAAAGTAATAAAAACGTTGAATGGTGAAGGATAGACGAGATATGGTTTTGGTGTTGCGGGTAGATTATGACATATTTTTAATAAAAAACGGTGATAATCGTAATGACTATCACCGTCGTGGAAGGGTATTTTCTTTTTTGGTCGGATGAGAACTAGGGGTAATTATTTCTTTATTCTTAATTCATTCATCTCTAAAAGAACAAAAAGAATCAATTGTTCGGTTGATGATAAATTTTTTCTAAAATGTAGATTACTTGTCGTCAACGGAGGTCGTAACCTTAGCACCGCGATCTTCATATACGAACGAAATACCGTTGCTTCCACCTTGAATATTCACATCACGTGGAAATCCTTTCTTTGAATTTGCATTATAATGCACTGTTTCGCTCTGTCCTTCGGATGCATCGTAGGTTTCTACATCTTTAATCTCTTTAACTTCTTCAATAGCGGTTTTCGCTTGTTTGCTCTTATCATTTTTCATGTCGAATGATTTTATTATAAATTAATCTTTACTTTTCTAACCTTGAGAATAGTCAGATGTTCATTCTACCGGAAGTAAATAAGTACTTATTGTAGCGAAAGCTAATCGAGTTTATTTTTTATTGAGTTTTTGCGCTAATAGCTTTTGTGTTTCTTTGGGGTCGGCTTTTCCTTTTGATGTTTTCATAATCTCGCCCATGAAGAAACCTAGCATGCCTTTTCCTTTCTTACCTTTTTTCTGATAAATCGCCACTTTGTCGGGGTATTTTGCAATAGCGGCATCGACCAGTTCAGCAAGAAAATCAGTATCAGAAGATTGAAGCAAATTAAGTTGTTCCGCCAAGGCAGTCGGTTGCAGTTTTGGTTGTTCCAATAGGGCAGGGAAGAGGCGTTGATAAGCGGCACTATTACTCACTTTTCCATCTTCAATCAATGCGATAAACTCGGCAAGTTGTGGATGTGATAATGGAAATTGAGAAATATCACCATCATTATCGCTCGCCCAGGGTTTAATTTTATTAATCAATAAATTCGCCGCAGCTTTATAATTTTTAGTGTGTTGAACGAGGTTTAAATAAAAATCTGCTGTTGCTTTTTCTTCCGTAATCAATTGCGCATTGTAATCCGATAATTTGAATTCATCAGTTAAGCGTGCGCGCACTTCCCACGGCAAAGCAGGCATTTCTGCTTTGATCTTTTCTAAATATGCTGCGCTTAGAATAATGGGAGGTAAATCTGGTTCTGGGAAATAGCGGTAATCATTTGCATTTTCCTTGCTGCGCAGAGGAGAGGTTTTACCCGTGGCAGGGTCGAAATTTAAGGTGTTTTGCACGATCTCGCCGCCGTTTTCTAAAATATCAATTTGGCGTTTTACTTCGTATTGAATCGCTTTGCGCGCAAAACGCATGGAGTTCATATTTTTAACTTCACAACGCGTTCCGTATTCCGTTGCGCCATGTTTTCGCACGGAAATATTACAATCACAACGCAGCGATCCTTCCTGCATATTTCCATCCGAAATACCGAGATAACGCACCAATTGCCGCACTGCGGTCATATAAGCATCTACTTCCTCTCCCGATCGCAAATCAGGTTCCGAAACGACTTCCAATAATGGAACACCCGCCCGATTCAAATCAATCAACGAATAACGTGGGTCAACGTCATGGATCGATTTACCTGCATCCTCTTCCATATGGATGTGGTGCAAACGAATGGTACGTTTTTTACCAGCTACTTCAATCTCCATTTCACCACCCACTGCAATCGGCAGGGCGTCTTGCGTTACTTGATAGCCTTTCGGCAAATCGGCATAGAAGTAGTTTTTACGATCAAAACGGTTTTCTAAATTCACCTCACTACCCATCGCCAAACTTAATTTGACGGCGTACTCTACTTGCTTTTTATTTAAACGTGGTAACGTACCTGGATGACCAAGTGAAATGGCGGAAATGTGCGTATTCGGCGCACCGCCAAAGCGTGCATTATCGCTACAAAATGCCTTACTCGCCGTACCCAGTTGCACGTGAATTTCTAAACCGATAACTGTTTCGTATTGATCGTAAACTGACATAGCTGATTTGTTGATTGGGTTGATTAGGTTGACTCAGTTAACTATATTAACTCAATCAACTAAACTACAAAAAGCCCCTAATCTGTACACCAGACTGGAGCTTTTGTATATTTTTTATGCGAAGTACCACGCACATGTCGGAGACGATGCGCGAGCGAGCGAATACGTTGAAAGTGAGCCGTCAATTCCCGAAATTTTTCGGGACAAGCTGTCCACCTTCTACCGTAAGTCGTCACTAAAATTCCTCCACTTCCGCTTGAACCAATACCTTTCCACGGTACATCATATTACCTTCATCGTCATAATATGCACGGTGGTACAAGTGCTTTTCGCCAGTAGTAGAGCAAGTCGATACTTGAGGAAGTTCGGCTTTCTTATGCGTTCTACGCTTACGCTTACGTTGCTTCGAGATTCTACTCTTAGGATGTGCCATGATTAATTATTTAGAAGTTAGACGTTAGATTTTAGAAGTTAGATATGACGTTTTTTCTAACGTCTAACATCTTCTTTAGTTATTATTATTTAAATCTTTCAAAACGTCCCAGATGGGATTCGTTGTTGTTTCTTTTTCGTCGCTTTGTTCATCTGCGTACAGTCGATCTAGCATTTCGTCATCGCAAGGCGGATTTTCATCTTCCTCGCAATCATATACCTTAATTAAAGGTAGTGATAACGACACGTATTCGTAGATGTAGCGAGCAACATTAAAATGCGAAGTGTCCATGGGGATGTAAATGACATCCACTTCTTCGCGTTCGACTTCGGCAAATTTTACCACCAATTGTTCTGCGCCTTTAAGTGGCAACTGAATATCGGTTAAGCAACGGTCGCAAACGGATTGCGTCGTGCCTTGCCAATCGAATGTAAATACGTACATATCTTCACGTTTGTCGAAGTACGTCCTTACTTTTATTGATCCTGATGTAATTTGCGAATTTTCAAAATGGGTAAAAAATTCCTTATCCAATTGAAAATCGTAAGTGTGTATCCCTAGCCCCAAACCTTTCACGGGGATGGAAAAATGTCCCAATGCTTTCATGATCAATTTTTCAAAATTTGGCTCGCTCGTTTCAAGCGGACGCAAAGGTAATGGTTTTTAGGAATTTGGGAAAGAATTTTTTGTTTTTATTATTGAGTACACTTCTTTTAAAAGCGAAAAAAGGCAAATTGCTCTATTTTATTAAAAATGTTAATTATTACTTAGGCAGTAAGTGAACTGTTTGCTACTAAAAAACGTATCTACTTTGAGTCGGCATGACATTTGAATTAATAATAATATCTTTAGATTCGCCTCTTTATAAAACAACTACGCCGATTTAATCGCATCAATCCTCATCTTAATTTTTATGTTTCTTTGATAAATTACCCTGAATCAAGTTCGAGGGACTTATTAAAGAATGACTTTACTTTTTAGTCAATTCGCTAACCGAATTGCAAGCTTTTGTTATTATTTACTCACACACTTATTTGAACTTTTATGAAAACATTTATCACCGTCTGTTGTACGACATACCTTTTATTTATCCTTAGTTGTTCACCTGCACCGTTGCCTATGCCTACCGAAAACATCGTAGGGACGTGGAAAACGACTGCTTTCCAAATGGGGGCATCTGATGTAAATGCTTATATTTCTCTTGCATTTTACGAGAATCATCACTTTAGTTTTAAACTGAGTTTACCGCTCGGTGGTGATAATGTACGTCCATTTAAATGGGGCGGCGATTGGATGATCGATCGATCTGGTAATTTGCAATTGAATTATGAAGGAGAGCGCGGTTTTTTAGGAACGTTTGCTGATACGCGCGAAGTATTTGAAAAATTTGAGTTTACATTAAGGAATGATCGTTTATTAATGGAGAGCGAATTTTTTAATATTAACTATAATTTAGATTTGCAACGTGCGGAATAATAGGTTAGTAAAAAGCATAAAGGCATAAAATTCATAGAGGAATTAATCTCTATGAACTTTATGCCTTTATGTTTTAAAAAATATGACCTACGATATAATCTATCTGACCAACGCAAATTCTCCTTGGTAGCGTTGCACAAACCCATCTACAAACTCTACTTCCGCCACGAAAATATACACACCTTGTAAGGAGCGTTCGCCACGGAAATTTCCATCCCAACCTAAGTTACGTACGTTTGGTTCGAATGGTTCTAAACGTTCAAACATTGGATCTCCGTAGTAATTGAAAATCTGTAGCCTATTGATTTGTGCTACATTCTTACCTGTAAAAATGGTGAAGAAATCATTCGAGCCATCGCCATTGGGACTAAATACATTGGGTAAGTAAATCTCACGTTCTTTTCTAACGACAATCGTTAAATTCGCTTCCGCTTGACAACCACGTTCATCTGTAGCCACTACAAAATAACTATTCGTATTTAAGGGCGTAGCGATGGGATTGACACAATCTGTACAGCTAATTTCTTCAATCGTTTCCCACTCTACACTCGCTGCTGGGAAGTTTAATCCTAGATCTAATTCTACCGATTCTCCCAAGTCGATTTCAATTTGTTTAGGCAAATCAATTATGAGATCGGACTGCGCAGCGATGGTAATGATTTCATCAATTTGGCAACCATCAGCATCACGAATGGATAATTCATAGTCACCTCCTAACAGTGCATCTGGCAAACGGAAAGGTAGTTCATCAATCGTCACAAAATCACTACCATCCAAAGCATATTCATAACTTCCTGCACCACCAGAAATATTTGCAATCAACAAGCTACCATTTTCTTGCTGACAGCCAGGAGGAAAAGAGAGCGTTTCTACTACAATTGCTGATGATTCGTTAATAGTAACGGACTGTGTAGTGTTCAATCCATTGGCAGAAGTAACTTGCAATGTATAATCACCTGCCGCGAGATAAATCAAAGTTGCTGATTCATCAATGTCTAAAAGTTCGCCTGTGATAGGATCGATACTTTCATTATTTAAAGTAAAGGTAAACGGCGGTGTACCGACTGTCGCAGAAAAGGTAACGCTACCAGAAAGTTCGCCGTTACAAATGGCATTCGTAGTGGCGATATTTAATTGCAACTCGCATTCGTCAGCTGCCAATAAACTGACATTGGTAATAACGGTACTATCGCAGCCAACGCTATTGGTTAAAATATTGGTAAACATGCCAGCGTCATTCGCATTACAAGTCGTTAGATTGATAATCGTTTCACTGCTCGACAGTAAGCTTAAATCTTGAATCATCAAGCTATCACAGCCTGCGGTATTTGTGAGTATAGTAGTATCTAAACCGACCTGATTTGGATCACAAGTTGTGCCTACTGTAAATGATTCGGTCGCTTCCGCAAAAAGGATTTCGTTGATTAAAAATAGACTATCGCAACCTGCTACACTTTGGATAATGACCGTATCGCGGCTGTCCGTTCCTGCGCCACAGCGCGTTTCGGTAGCGAATAATTCCATCACTTCCGTGAAAACGTAATTGGTAATATTTAAAATACTATCACAACCCGCTACGCTTAAGATTTGGGTAGTGTCGGTGCGAATTTCGGCAGTCGAACACACACTTTGAGTAAATTGATTTTCTTGTGCAATAACCAAAACAGAAGTAGTAATCACTAAGCTATCACAACCCGCCGTACTTTGTAAAAATACGGTGTCGATCCCGACTTGATTTTCAGCACAAACGGAGCGGGTCAACTGCGTTTGAATATCTTCAGAAAAGAGCGTTTCCGTAATGACCAAACTATCACAACCTGCAAAATTTTGTAAGAAAAGCGTATCGCGTCCAAGTGCAGCTGGATTACAATCAAATACAGTTAGGTTAGTTTCGTTGCTGGGTACAAATACCGTTTGGGTAATAACTAAACTATCACAGCCAAAGATGGAGTTCAACCGTAAAGTATCCATTCCGACCTGTGCTTCATCACAAGTATTGGCAGTTAGAATTGTCTCTTCTGGTGTTCCTTGATTCGTGAGCGTTACCATCATTTCGTTGGTACAAGCCGCTGTATCGCGCACAAAGACCGTATAGTTTCCTGCTGGTAAATTGTTGAAATTAGGATTGTTTTGGAAATTAGAATTATCAATAGAATATTGAACAGCACCATTATTATCGATAATATTAACATTTAAGCTACCGTTGGCAGTAGTACAAGTCGCATCTGTTAGTAAAACTTCGTCAATAATGACACCCGTCGTTTGTGCTACGGTTGCGGACGTAATTTGGCGACAGCCGTTTTCTGCGCGAACCGTAACTTCGTAATCTCCACTAGCTAAATTACTAAAAAGGTTCTCCGTTTGAAAATTAATTCCATCTATTGCATATTCTAAATTTCCATTGCCCGTTGCGGTTATTTGTAAACTACCAGCTTGATCTTCACAGTTGGCTAAAGTTGCATTTACCTCCTCAATCGTCGGGCTACCTGCTTCATTAATCGCTGCAGTTGTAGTCGTTAAACAATCACTTTCATTTTTAACATAAATGGTGTAAACGCCAGCAGCGAGAGTAGTAAATTCGGGCGAAGTTTGAAAATTTTCATTATCCAAAGAGTAACTCAAAACGCCCGTACCATCATTTGCAACTACGCTGAAACGTCCAGTATTTTCATCACAATCGGTGTCTGAAATATTCACAGTTTGTACTTGCGGACTGGTCGAATTCGCAATTTCGACGGAAGTCGTTGCTACACAATTATCGGCATTGCGAATATAGACGGTATAAGTTGCGGCAGCTAATTCCGCGAAAGCGTTGCTGGCTTGATAATCTGTACCATTGATGGAATATTCTACACTTTCATTGGTATTAATTTCTAACCTACCGTTAGTTTCGCCACATGTTGTTGGTTGAGCATTAGTAGTTATAATCTCAGGTTGTGTTGTACCAGCAATAGTTGCTGAAACTTGTGTGGTACACCCAGCTGCATCTCGTAGGGTAACTTGATAATCGGCAGCAGTCAAATTGTTAAAATTACCACTGGTTTGGAAGTTGGTATTATCAATTGAAAATTCGATAGCACCCGTACCATTGGTTGCGCTCAGTTGCAGTCCACCGTTTGCTTGTGAACAAGTGGCAGGTTGTATATCCAATTGTTCTACGGATGGTGGCGCAATCGTGCTAATAGAAATGGCAGATTCCGCTGTACAGCCACTAGCATCTTGAATATAAACGATGTAGTCACCTCCAGTAAGATTGATAAAATTAGCCTCGTTTTGGAAATTACTATTGTCTAAAGAATATTGCAGCGTACCGTTTTCTGAATTTGCGCTAACGGAAATTTGCCCATTGTTTTCGTTGCAACTTGCTGCAATTGGCGTTAGGTTTTCGATTATGGGGTCGGGACGGCGGGTAATGGTAACGGTCTGAATTTCGGAAACACAACCGTTGCTACTGCGCACTTGTAAGGAATAATCAGCAGGAGTCAACTGGTTAAAAGTTGCATTAGTAGAAAATTCGTTTCCATCAAAAGAGTAGGTTAATTCGCCGTCTCCCGTAGCTTCTACCGTTATTTCACCATTTGCTATCGCACAATCGGAGGGTTGCGTATTAATCGTTGCGATGGTTGGGGCAGTTGTAGCTGTTATTGTAAAAGTTGAGTTATCGGTGCAGCCATTTTCGTCAAGAATTTGGAGCGTATATTCTCCTCCACTGAGATTGGTAAAAATATTCGTAGACTGGAATGTACCACCATTGATCGCATATTGTAGAGAAGTAGCGGCAGTCGCTTGCACTTCTACTTGCCCAGAATTTGTTCCACAAGCATCGCTTTGAGTTATCGTTTCGTTAATCTGCGGTTCATCAGCAGTAGTGATAGTTGCGTTGGTTTCAGCCGTACAACCTTCGTTATCCATTACCCGAATCTGATAAGTTCCCGCTGCTAAATTATCAAACTGAGGACTCGTTTGAAAATCATTGTCATCAATCGCATATTGATAACTACCGCCAGTATTATTGAGATTAATATTTAAACTACCATTACTCGTTCCACAGGTCGCAGCATTGGTGTTAACTTGTTGAATTTCAAGTGCTTCGCTGGTATTTATAAAAGCGGATTCAGTGATCGTACAGCCCGTAGCATCGCGCACGGTGATGACATAATTGCCACTATTTAAATTGGTGTAAGTAGGTAATGGTAGGAAATTAATACCATCAATAGCGTATTCTAATTGCCCTGTTCCTGTAGCCGAAATTTGCAATTCGCCATTGACTTCACCACAACTGGTTGGGGTTGCATTAACTGCCGAAATTTCGGGTTCTACTGGCGTAGGAATATTAAAACCTAAGGTGTCAAAACAGAAATTCGCATCGCGGATAATTGCTTGATAATCGCCAGCCGTTAAATTAGAAAATTGCGAAGCAGCTTGAAAGTCTGTTCCATTTAGGCTGTAAAATAAATTACCTGTACCTTCTCCTGTGACATTAATTTGTGCATTGCTCACACAGGTTGCTGGGATAGTAATATCTACGGTTGTTAGAGCAGAACCTTCTGTACTTTCGATCGTGAAATCGTCTTGCGCTACGCATCTACCATCATCCACGAGTAAGGTATAATCACCCGCTGCGAGGTTAGAAAAAGTCCGTTGGGATTGATAATTTTCACCATCCAGAGAGTACTGCAAAGTGAATTGTTGCCCACCTTGAATTGTTGCGGTTACCTCACCTATTGGACGTTCGCAAGCTGCGGGATCTATTTGCAAATTGCTAATTACGGGACCATCTAGAATTTCAATTTGCCGACTTTGTGTTTCTAGGCAACGTTCGTTTGGAGAAAACCTAATGGTGTAGGTACCAGGCGATGTCTGTGGATTTAAAATATTATCGGTCACAATATCACCTAACCAAACTCCACTCACTTCGTCTTGTTCGGTATTTAAACTAAATGCCTCGGATGTATTACAAATCGGATCGAATACATCGGCAAAGTAAGTGGTAGCATTAGCAACAGAGATACTGGTGGAAACGGAAGTCGCACACTCGCCTGCATTGGGAAAGAAGGTAAGCTCTGCATTTCCTGTTACTGACTGTGGATCGAAAAAGTTATTATTAACGCCAGTTCCACCCCAGTTTCCACTCACACCATCCAGCGAATTCCCTAGATTGATAGGTGAGTCATTACTGCATAATGACTCAAAAAATGGCGGAAAAATCGGTTGAACTGAACTCACATTGATACTAGTAGTATTAGCTGCTGCGCATTGTCCAGCGTCGGGGGTAAATTGCAAGGAGTTGTTACCAACATTTCCTTGCGGAAAAAACTGATTGTTACTAACGCCGCTACCTGACCAGCTACCTGTAATTCCATTTTGTACGGACGACAAAAAAATTGACGAGGCTAATTCACATACTGTCCCAAAACTTTCCAGTGTAGGGCTGGTTGGTGCTTGTACCTGAATCGTAGTAGAGGCAGATCGTCCACAACCACTAGGCGTAAAAGTAAGTTGAATGCCCCCTGATAAACCACTGGGATTGAAAGTGTTGTTATTTACACCCTGTCCTGACCAGCTGCCCGTTACACCACCTTGTTCTATTCCTAAACCAATGGATTCATCTTCCGCACAGAGTGACGGTAGTGGATCTAATACGGGTGCAGCTTCGGGTGAAACTTCGTAACTAGTTGAGTTCCCTAGAAAACAATTGCCTTCATTGGGCGTAAAAAATAAAGTGTGAATACCTGGACCTGCTGCTCCAGGATCCAGCAGAAAACCATTGCCGACAATGCCTGGACCTGCCCAACGACCAAATACTCCGTCTTGTCGAGAAGGAATATTGATAGGGCTATCGCTTTCACAGAAAGAACCAAAGTCGTCTAAACTAATGGTAGAAGTAGGCGTAACATTAACCACCACCTGCTTCTCATCTTGACAAGCACCATTAGAAACAGTAACGGCGTAGGTTGTCGTAGTGGCAGGATTTACCTGAATAGAAGAATTTCCACTGTTGACAGGTGACCATCTAAAAGAAAATGCGCTAGCAGGTCCCGCCGTTAGTGTAACAAATTCTCCTTCACAAATATCTTGTTCCTCCGTAATCGTTGCTCGAAAAGGCTCAAAATTATGTACGCCGAGTCCGCTGTAATTGATAGTATTGCTACCGACCCATTCTAAGCTCAAAATGGAGAAACCACAATCACCTGCAAATCCGTTAGTAATACAACCAAATCTTCTCCAACTTCCATTTTTGGTTGTACTAAAGCCATCTGACCAGCCTTCTGGACCAATGTTTGAACAGCCAATTCCACCAAACACATCGCTAATTCCACCGCCTCGGCGAAGCACCCACGCGTCATTTCCGTTGATTTGTCCTAGATAAGGATCAAATCCGTCCAATTCACGCACCGTAGATCCTGGAGAACGAAATGCTTTTGAATCACCAGGGCCTAACTGTCCACTTAGTGCTAAACCAAAAGAAGGCGCTCCCGCTCCATCTGTATAAATTTCAAGTTTGTATTCGTTTAAGTTAGCTACTCCTTCACCGACATTAGTTATTTCAATAGCATCATTGTTGTCTGGGGCATCTACGTATTGAGTGAAAATAACTTGAGCACTACCGATGTTCCAGCTTAATAGACAGATTAAGCAGAGCGATAGCTGAAATAAAAAACTAAAAGAAAGAAGTGGACGTTTGGGTAGTATTCGTTTGTTCATTTGTGTGGATAATTTTAACTTGCAAGATGCGACCCAATTAAGAGGCTCGTAATTGAATAACTAGGTCAACAAAATTAACACTTCAAGACTTAGAAACGAATTATTAGCGGGTATTTTCAACATTAAATTTTGGTAAAATGAGTGCAAACACAACAACGCCTTCTTCAATTTTGGATCAAATGCCCGAATATTTGCCGATGCGTGAATTTGCGGAATTTATCAGAGAGACTGATGCGGCGGCTTATCAAACCATCTTTAGTTTTGAACCTTTCTTCGAAGAAACGCTGCATCACCGAGAAGTAGGAAAAAATGCAGAATTATCCGCTGATGCCTTAGTGATTATGGCAAAAATAGATAAGCGACTGGTAGAATTGGCGGAACCTAGTGTAGCGATGCAACATCAAAAAGAGTTGGATCAATTGATGCGAATCGTATTTCCAGGTTTATTTTTTGGCGAACAACCTTCCTTTATTGCGGTGCCTTACACCAAGGAGTTTGTTTATATGACTCCTCCACTACGTGAATTATTAGAGTCTGATAAATGGGAAGTGAAAGTGCCAGAACTACTCAGTCGAACTCGAGCGCGGCATACTGTTTTGGATATAGCGGGTAAAATTTTAAATGTCTTTTATGGTCAAAATTTAGATTTATTGGTGTCTGAGGTGATTTCGTTGCGTAATACAGAAACGGGATTAGAAAAACATTATAAAATCAATGTTATCCCTGATTATGTAAAGGTTACGGCATTGAAAGAATTAAAGCCGCTTTCGCAACAGCAGATTTATCGCTTGCTCAATGAATGGAACAATGTAGAATTTTGGCAAGAATGTCTTCCTCCTGAAAATTTCCTATTTGAAGGAATGATGATGGGGATATTAACCGATGTGACTGATGTGGAGATTCTTTCTCAGATGAAGGAAATGGTAGTTGATGAAACAAAAAAAGTAGATCCAGACGAAGCACTAGGGAAATTCCAACAGATGATTCGGTCGTATTTGGAAATGCCTGAACTGCGATTTGGTACTTTCCCGAATCCTGATTTGGAAATGAATGATATATCGTGGAGTCTGGTAGATTGCGAGCAACAAGAGTATAATTTCACCGAAACGCAAATGAATAATAGCTTGATCGGAGAAGTGTTTCGGACCGGTGAAACTAAGATTATTGGAGATCTACGTTCCCTTGCTAAGCGAGACGACTTTGTTCAGTTTTTTATAGAAAATGGTATTCGAAGTTTGATTCTAGTTCCATTGCGAGATAGCGAAGGAAACATTATTGCTATTTTTGAATTAGGTCATCCTAAGCCATTTTTACTCAATAAACTAACCGTATTTAATCTAAAAGAAGTCATTTCTTTCTTTGGTATTGGGACTGCACGTTGGATTCAGACTTGGACAAATCAAGTCAACTTGTTTATTCAGGAACAATTTACGGCAATTCATCCGAGTGTAAGTTGGAAATTTAGTGAGGTAGCACGTAAATACCTCTGGGCACAAAGTCTAGGTAATGAAATGCAAATTATCGAGCCAATTGTTTTTAAAAATGTCTATCCACTTTACGGACAAGCGGACATTGTAGGTTCTTCTGATTTGCGTAATGATTCTATAGAAGCTGATTTGCGCTATAATTTGGAACTGGTTTGTGAAGTATTACGAGCATGTCGCTCAGCGGTAGAATTCAATTTGCTAGACGTACTGATTGGAAAAATAGATATGGCATTGGCGCGATTGCTACGGGGAGATTATTTGAGTAGTGACGAATCCCAATTTGTCGAATTATTAGTAAACGAAGTGCATCCTATTTTGCGACAAATTAGTCAGCAATTTAATAACTTACCTCACGAACAAATCAAGCATTATTTCGACCAACTCGATCCGCGTTTAGGTATTATTTATCGGCAACGAAAAGACTACGAAGATAGCGTCAGTAGGCTAAATCAATTAATTTCCCAACACCTTGAAGAAGCGGATAATCAAAAGCAACAATTAATTCCACACTTCTTTGAAAAATTTACCACCGATGGTGTAGAATACAACATCTACCTTGGGCAATCCTTGCTGCGCAAAGGTGAATTTAGCTCGTTTTTCTTACGTGATTTTCGTTTATGGCAACTAATTAAAATGTGCGAAATCACGCGGCTAGTCGCTGAAACCGGAGCGACCTTACCAGTTCCGCTCACTACGGCTCAATTGATTTTTGTTTACAATAATTCACTGAGTATTCGCTTCCGGATGGACGAAAAAAAGTTTGACGTGGATGGTGCTTACAATGTACGCTATGAAATTATTAAAAAGCGCATTGATAAAGCAATTATTAAAAGCACGGGCGAGCGTTTAACAGTGAGTGGTAAGATTGCTATTGTTTATTTACAAGATAAAGATCGAGATGAATATGGAGAGTATTTGTTACACCTTTTAGAACAAGGATACTTGAAGGGTGATATTGAAGATGTAGAACTCGATAAATTGCAAGGGGCGGACGGGTTGCGTGCGTTGCGAGTAGAGGTAGAGACTGGCAGAAGTAGCTAAAGTGGGCAGGTTTTTTTAAAATTTGAGTTGTGATAAAAATCATATTCTTTAAGAATTTTTATCATTTCTTGCCCAATGAATCCATTGTAGTTTTGAAGTGTTGTTTTAATCATTTAAAAATTACCTTCATATGGGATTCAATTTAAGCAAATACGGAATTGGCGTTACTGAAATTTATCGTAATTCTGCTGTTCCATTATTATACGAAATCGCTTTTAAATACGAAAAAGGTACAGCAATGTCTAACACGGGGGCATTGATGGTTTATTCTGGTGAAAAAACGGGACGTAGTCCTAAAGACAAACGCATCGTTCGCCATCCAGAATCAGAGGACAACATTGATTGGGGAGCGATTAATATTGATTTGGATGAACATACTTTTAGTATCAATCGAGAACGTGCCGTAGATTATTTGAACACGCGACCCAGATTATTTGTAGTAGATGCCTTTGCGGGGTGGGACGAAAAATACCGACTAAAAGTAAGAATTGTCTGTACGCGAGCCTATCACGCGCTCTTCATGCAGAATATGTTAATCATGCCTACCAAAGAAGAATTAGTCAACTTCGGTGAGCCAGATTATGTAATTTTTAATGGCGGTGGTTTCCCAGCTAACCGTTACACTTCTAAAATGACTTCTAAAACGAGTATTGACGTCAATTTAGAACAGAAAGAAATCGTTATTCTGGGAACAGAGTACGCAGGTGAAATGAAAAAAGGTATTTTTTCTATCATGAATTACCTCATGCCTTTAGAAAATGTACTACCGATGCACTGTTCTGCTAACGTAGGCGAAAGCGGCGATGTTTCTATCCTGTTCGGTCTTTCTGGTACGGGTAAAACGACCCTGAGTGCCGATCCAAAACGTAAGTTGATTGGTGATGATGAGCATTGTTGGACAGCTGACGGTGTGTTTAATATCGAAGGCGGTTGTTACGCAAAAGCCATTGACCTATCTCCCGAAAACGAACCTGATATTTATAACGCAATTCGCTACGGAACGGTACTTGAAAACGTGAAATACGATCCCCAAACGCGGGAAGTAGATTACGGCGATACTTCTATCACTCAAAATACCAGAGCATCTTATCCGATTCATTACATTGATAATGTACAGATTCCTTGTATAGCGGGTCACGGTACGAACGTTATCTTTTTGACTTGTGATGCCTTCGGCGTACTACCTCCGATTAGTCAGTTGACGCCTGAGCAAGCTGGCTACCACTTTATTTCTGGTTATACCGCCAAAGTAGCGGGTACAGAAATGGGCGTAACTGAGCCGCAAGCGACTTTCTCTGCCAACTTCGGCGCAGCATTTATGATGTGGCATCCTAACAAATATGCCGAATTGCTGGCAGAAAAATTGAAAGCACATGGTGCCAAAGCGTGGTTAGTCAACACGGGTTGGACAGGTGGAGCATATGGAGTCGGTTCAAGGATTAAATTGAAATATACGCGAGCGATTATTGATGCTATTCATAATAACGATTTTGATAACGTAGAAATGGTCGTCGATCCTGAATTTGGATTCCGTGTACCAACGAGTTGTCCGGGCGTTCCAGCTGAATTGTTAATTCCTAAAAATACTTGGAGCGACAAAGCGGGTTATGACAAAGTAAAAGAAAAACTGGTTAATTTATTCCAAGATAACTTTAAGCAGTTTGTGGATGAAGTTAATCCGAAAATTGTAGAAGCTGGGCCAAAAACTGGCGAAAAAGTCGGCTAATGATGATTTAGTTGCGACTAAAATACTGCTCTTGGAGCACAAATCGGACGGTACTTCCCAAGTGTCGTTCGATTTTTTTTACACTAATTTTTACCAAAATACTTAATCTTCGTCTTGCGCGAACGTACCGTCACTGCGAAATTTATTACTTGCCGATCTACTTTTCCATCGTATGCTACTTTCTGAAAGTTATCAGCGATTTTGAAACGACTATCTTTGAACGCATTGGGAATTTTAACGTAATAACGTCCGCGCGGAACGGTGATTTCGTAGCTGCCATCGGCGTTGGTATAAGTGTGGTATTCTTTTCCGCTGACACTCATCAAAGTGATTTTGATGCCGCTGGCAAAAATACGCGTATCCGAAAAGCGTTCGCGAATCAAATTAATCTTACCCGCTACGATAAAGGCAGGCGTTAACCCAATCACGATTTCTTCGCTTTTTTCAATAAAAATATTGGTCTGATACTGCGCAAATTTACCCGTAGGATCGGTAACTGAAAGTTGGTAACCTTGCGGTTCTAAACCACTCAAACGCGCTATTCCGCGGTTATCGGTCAATAAAAACTCCTCGTCTATTTTTACAAATAAACCACTGACTGCTTCTTCCGTTTCATCCCGTTCGCCATTTTGATTTTCATCAAAAAACAATTGAAGGGTCAGCCGATTATTAGCCGCGAAATCGCGATAAGTTTGCCAATTTTTAGAAACCCCTAAATTGAAAAAAGTGTTGTTAAAAGTACCCGATTGCAAATGACTGACCTCTGTTCGCCATTGCCAACCCGTGAACAACATTCCACTTAATCCTAGTCGAATATTTTGATTCCAGCGACTGCGTGAACGGTCGTAAATAACTTGCCCGTTTAGCTGTCCTTCAATCCAACCATGAAAGAGTGAAAATTTCTGATATAAATTGCCAGAAAAGAACTGTTCTGCTCCAAAAAGTTGCGCAAATTCCACTTCCTCAAAAAGATAATAAGGTCCTTCATTATAGAACATACTCAGCCCCGTTTTGCGGTAATTGACACTTAAATTAGAACGCCACGAGCGACAAAACGGCCCACGTTCATCGGCAGTATTGGTTTGACTCAAACCCGCATCCAGATTGGCATTGATCGAAAAATAACGCAAATCTTTGCGCACGCCAAAACGCGTACGCGGCGAATAATTATTGTAGATTTTTGAGGGATTAATTCCGCTTTGTTGTGCGACGCGTTGGTGTAGTAAAACGGGCGTGACCGAAAATTGTAAACGACGGGGTAGGAGATAGGTCACCTGCGATTCTAGTTGGTTCCAATGACTTAATCGCGTACAGGCAAAAGCGGGCCGAAAGAAGTTGCGAACAGGGAACTGATTCAAATTTAATATGCCTGAAACGCGCCACTTTTGCCAGCCTAAATAGGTGATTTGTTCCCGCAATTGCATTTGTCCACCGAACAAACCAGGATAGTTTTTACTCGCAAAATAATTTTCTGCGCGGATTTCCCATTCATTCAATTCTTGTTCATAATCGGCGCGTAGAGCGAAGCCACCACCCATGATTCCTGTGGTGGAATTACCCAAGCCGAAAGCCATGCCTAAATGCATTTGGCGGAAGCGGTCGCGGCGTTTTAAATCGGTTTGTAAAATACCGAGATTAGCTTTGTCGCCCCACTGTTGGAGCAAAACGGTTTGCCAGTTCCAACCTAAATTTAAGTCGCGTTTGAAATGTAAGCGCAGGGTATTACTATTCGCAAAACGATTTTGTCGAAAGACCGAAAATAAATCCTGATCGCTATTTACAATCGCGATGCCCGCTTCCGAATCATTCCACTTTTTC
>JBGCES010001092.1:0-5317 GCA_045106545.1 Saprospiraceae bacterium | reverse complement strand
TATTGAAGACGTTACGGTTGATCATAGTAATTGTATTTTACTAATACTAAGATCCGCATTGAAATTCGATTAATAGGTGATAAACTTCGCCTTTTAGTAGTGACTTTTATTACCTATTTCACTGTTCAATCTTGATAATTTTGGTGTCATACACATCAAAAAAATGCAACTACAAAAATTATTTATCTTCTTTTTATTCATTTGCCTCAGTTGTAATCAGCAAAAAGAAGACGAGCAGATCAAAGCGAGAATAACCGATTTGACGGAGTCGGTTTATGCCTCAGTGACCGTACAGCCACGGCAAAAGTATTTTCCACAATCCATTCGTTCGGGCATTATTCAACAGATTTTTGTTGAGGAAGGTGATACAGTGAAAATGGGTCAATTATTATATAAAATATCAACTACGGGAGACATTCAAAGTCGCTTGAAGAACGCTCAACTAAACGTACAGGAGGCAACTGCCAATTATAAAGGGCAAGATAATTTGCTGCGCAATATTGAAACGGAATTAGAAAATGTCAGACAACAATTGCAATTAGATTCGCTCAATTTGGTTCGCCAAAAACGGTTGTGGGCGCAACGAATTGGTAAAAAAATCGACCTCGACCGCGCAGAATTAGAGTATCAATCTACCCAAAACAACCAAACCATTTTACAGAAAAAATATGCACAGACTTTAACGAATTTAGAAACGAACTTTCAACGCGCCCAAAGCCAGTTAGCTGCCGAACGCTCCAATCAGCAAGATTTTGCTGTACGATCCAAGATTGCGGGAAGAGTGTATAGTATTAATAAAGAAGCGGGTGAATTGGTCAGTACCCAAGAGCGTTTTATGGAAATCGGTAGCGTAGCTGATTTTGTATTAGAAATGGACATCGACGAAGTGGATATTACGAAAGTGGAATTAGGCGATACGGTTATTATTACTTTAGATGCGTATCCTGATGCTACTTTTTCTGCCAAAGTCAGTGGGATAGCGCCACAGAAAGACGTAGCTACGCAGACTTTTCAGGTGGAAAGTGTTTTTCTACAAGCGCCACCAAAACTGTTTAGCGGTTTAGCAGGCGAAGCAAATATCATCATTGATGTACGTGAAAACGTCCTAATTATTCCAACGGAATATTTGCTGCCCAATAATAAAGTTATCACACCAGCAGGTGAAAAAGAAGTGAAAATTGGGGTGAAAAATATTCAATTTATTGAAATTGTGGCAGGAATTGATTCTTCTACCGTACTGATAAAACCCGAACAATTATGAATATCATTTGGGTGATTTTAGATATTTCTAAGACGCATTTACTAGCTAAGTTTAAACAAACGGCAGTAGCCGCACTGGGTGTGACTTTTGGAATTGGGATGTACATCATCATGATGGGTTTTATGACGGGTCTGAACAATCTACTTGATGGATTGGTATTGAATCGAACGCCCCATATTCAGTTATACAATAAGACCGATCCTTCGCCCGTACAGCCCGTCGAAAAGTATTTTCCTTTGGCGCAAAATATCCATTTAATTCATTCCATCAAACCCAAAATTCGCTTAGAGCGCATTCATAATGCCCTTCCTATTTTATCTGAATTAAAAAAGGATGAGCGTGTGAAAGGCGCAACGCCACAGGCGACTTGCCGCGTATTTTATTTAGCAGGTTCTAATCGTTTGAACGGTGTAATTAATGGTATTGAAGTCAAAGAGGAGGCGCGGTTATTCAACTTCGCGGACTACATCGTAGATGGCGATATTAATAGTTTAATCAAACGAAAAAACAGTATTCTGCTGGGCGCAGGTATCGCCCAAAAACTATCGCTGACCGTCGGAGATCGATTGCAAGTCATGAGTACAGATGGCGTGAACTATAACCTTGTGATTGGTGGAATTTATCAGAGTGGATTAGCGGAGGTGGACAATATGCAGAGTTTTTGTAACCTTCAAATGGCACAGCAGATACTCGGTGAAAGCAGCAATTACATCAGCCGCATTCATATTAAGTTACATGAAATGGAAAACGCCGTCCCGATGGCAAAAACCATTGAACGTTTGTACGATTTAAGTGCATTAGACATCAAAGCAGCCAATGCTCAATTTGATACCGGTTCGGCAATTCGAAATTTGATTTCTTATGCCGTTTCGATTACACTGTTGATTGTCGCTGGATTTGGCATTTATAATATTCTCAATATGCTGATCTACGAAAAGATGAATGATATTGCAATTTTAAAAGCTACGGGTTTTACCGGACGAGACGTGATGCTAATTTTCATTAGTCAGGCGATTATGATCGGCATCATTGGTGGCGTATTGGGTTTAGCTTTAGGGTACGGTGTATCACTGATTATTGACGGTATTCCTTTTGTCACCGAAGCCTTACCTACGATAAAAACGTATCCCGTCAGTTACGATCCGATGTTTTATTTTGCTGGAATAATCTTCGCCCTGATTTCTACTTTTTTAGCGGGCTATTTACCTGCGCGGAAAGCAAAAAACATCGATCCAGTAGAAATTATTCGCGGTCAATAATAGAATAATATGCAACCGATACTTGCTACCAAAAATATCAATAAATACTTTTTAGAACCTGTCAAATTTCACGTGTTAAAGGACATTTCTATCCAGTTACAACGCGGTGAATTTGTATCCGTTATGGGGAAATCGGGCTGTGGTAAATCTACGCTCCTCTATATTTTATCTACCATGGATACGGATTACGAAGGCGAGTTATTTATCGATGGGCAAAATATATCACACTTGAATCGTGATGAACTAGCGCAAATTCGCAATGAAAAAATCGGATTTGTTTTCCAATTTCACTATTTATTAGCAGAGTTCAGTGTATTAAAAAACGTCATGCTTCCTGCTTTGAAACTTGGAAAAGAGAGCGAAGCAGCAATTAAAAAAAGAGCCTTAGAAAAGTTAGAAATACTAGGTGTGGCAGATCAAGCATATAAAAAGGCATCTAGGATTTCAGGTGGTCAAAAGCAACGTGTATCCATCGCTCGCGCTCTGATCAACAACCCTAAGATCATTATGGGAGACGAACCTACGGGTAATTTAGATAGTAAAAATTCTGAAAACGTTTTTAATATTTTGCAACAGCTGAGCGTAAGCGAGCAAATGTCGATGCTCATTGTCACGCACGATTTGGATTTTGCCAAAAAGACGGATCGAATTATTGAAATGGGTGATGGGATGGTGATTTGAACGAGATAAAAATGGCATCAGCAAAAAAGCGCGTAAAAACACCCATTTGGGTGATTAGAAGAGCGATTTTTTTTAATATAAGAACTATGTAATCGCTCTTCTAATCATCCAAGCCCTCCATCAACTCCCGAAATGTCACCTCCAATTCAGGCATTTCCGCAGGTTCTTTTCCATCATAATGCGCGACGCATTTTTGTTGAAAAACTTCTAATGGAGTCAAGTCATCCAGCTTTTTAGCGATAGCTTGAAATTCTTGTGCTTCTACTTGTCGCTTAACCCGAATTTTTAACAATTCTAGCGGCATTTCTTTACTAAAATCATAGAGTTGTTGATCTAAATTAGGAATCAGGCGATCCGTTTCTACGATCACTTCTACCCAAGTGGGGAGATGATCCGCATAATCGTCGGCGAGTTTTTGCAGCCGCGTTTTGACGTAATCCAAATCGCCTGAAATCGTTTTTAAACGACGGAAGGTGGGGAGCGGAAGCGTTTCAATTTGCTCCAGTTTTTTTCCATTAAAATGTAATAGATAAACTGATTTTTCGTCTTTCGTTTCACTAAAACTCAATGGAATCGGTGAGCCGCAATAACGAATATGATTAAAATCGCCCAGCGTCTGCGCGCGATGAATATGCCCCAAAGCGACATAATCGAATACGGTTGGAAACTCTGCGGCGGAGATATTTTCTTTATCGCCGATATAAATATTGTCCTGTTTATCGGACGCGAATGCGCCTTTCATATATAAATGTCCCGTAGCCAGTAACGGAATATCTTGGTCGGCGTACTGTTTCATCAGTTCACCCAAATCCGTAAAATGTTTGAGTAAACCAGCGCGCAAGCGTTCGATTCGCTCCTCTCCCGATTCGCCCGCATAGCTAAAACGTAAATCTTTATCGCGCAAGAAAGGCACAGCCGCAACCACCGCTTCTACTTCACTTTCCGCATTTTTTAATTCAATTATTTCATCTGCTAAGTCCTCCGTAGCACAACCGACCACATGAATATTCATGGTGGAAAGCAGTTCGCGCGGCGCATTCAGCATGGAAGGCGAGTCGTGATTGCCACCTGTAATGACAATGTGACGGCAGTCTGTTTTTAATAATTTACGTAGAAATTGATAATACATCGTCCGCGCATAATTAGGCGGGTTACCAATGTCAAAAATATCTCCAGCAATAATTAATGCATCAACTTGCTGATTTTCAATGATTTGTAAAATCCATTCTAACGCGCGTTGGTGTTCCTGCTCACGGCTGCGGTAGAGGAACTTTTGTCCGAGGTGCCAATCTGAGGTATGGAGTATTTTCAATGCAACGTGATTTTTTTAACGGTGAGTAGCAAATGAAAAGAGTGAGTAGTAAGGCAACTACTCACTTTTTTAGAAACGGGAAATGAATATTTTACGATTCTTTTCCTGCAATAACTTGTTTCACAAAGTCTAAATTAAACTTTAATTCAGTAGAAATTTGTTCTGCGGTTTGGTTTAAGCGGTGCAATAATAAAATCATATCAATCTGTTGTTGACGAAGAATAGCTTCTTGTTCTTTGCGTTTAGCTTCCTCCTCCTTACGTTTAGCCTCCTCTTTTTTACGTTTTTCCTTTTCTTGTTTTTGCTTAGCCTCAGCAGCTTTCATTTTCTGTTTGGAACGCTCTAATAATAGTTCAATTTCTTTGTCTTTACGGGCAATTTCTTCGTTTCTGCGCAGTATTTCTTCATCTCTGCGCAATATTTCCTCATCATCAACAGTATGACGCTCAATGAATTCTTCCATTGACTCACCGTGCATTGCTTTGAATAATTTATTGACAAATTGATAGTGCGGTTCCTGCTTTCTTTTCTCTATGTCTCTGATGTCATCCATAATAATATTAACAGATTGTGATTGGTATTGTTGTTCCAGCGGTTGGGGGAGTTTCATTAGATTATTGACGAAGCCCGCAATGGCAGTTACTACGTCTTTAGAGAATTTTTGAGCCACGAAGTGCCGTTTCCAAATTAATTGAAAAAGTTGAGATTTCAAAATCATCCGTTGTTCAAACTGCTTCCGTGTCTGATAAATTTGCCGACAGGCTAAGACGGCTAAAGCAAACGGGTTGTCATCTTGAAGTAGTA
>JBGCES010001091.1:0-2972 GCA_045106545.1 Saprospiraceae bacterium | reverse complement strand
GCCGATTTTTGCTGCGCATTTTCCGTATAAACGTAACTGGCGCACTGCGCATTTTTCGCCGTTTCAATCAAATCCGTATAGCTGATTATTTGTGGGTTGTAATCAATCTGTACGACTTCTTTGCCGTCCATCCAACCTGCTTTTGTTCCAACCACGCCATCGACTGCGCCTAGTTTTCCTTCGCCTGACCAGAAGCAGTACATGGAAACCGTCGCACGTTCTGTTCCATGCAATTCTGCACCTAATTCTTCTTGCAGCAATTCTAAATATTGCGGCGCAACTTGATTATACAAATCCAAACCACGCAACATATAATCGACCAAACCAGCAGCGGAATAATTGCCATTCAAACGCGGCAAAACGTCTTTTTTATCGCTATTGACAATGCGCACGACAGGATTATTCCACGAAGGCTCGCCAAAATATTTGAGCATTTCGGCATCTTTCCCACCCTTATTGTTGTGTACAACGACTGGAACAAAAAGCGTTTCAATTGCTTCCACAATTAGCGGATGACTAAGCACATTATTCCCATAATTACGGCAAGTGCTACAACCAGGCACTTCCTGGAAAAGAATAAAAACGGGTTTACCCGTTCGGTTGGCTGCTTTGAAAGATTGTTCAAAATCCCGCTGCCAATTGACTGCGCCGAGTTCTTCGGGCTGATCAGGGCGCACCTTTTCTATTGCTATCGTATGCTCATGTTCTAATTCAGAAGATATAAAACTAGGCAATGCGAAGACAGCAATCATCAACAAAATTGCCGGCAAAATGTATTGTACCATAGATTAAAATTTTAAGAAATTTACAATGGGATATTACAAAATAGCATAATTCGCTACTTTTACGAATCTTATATTGTCCTATCCATTTTTAACAAAAACAATTCACGATGCGAATTTTATTGCTCGTTTTCACTTTTACCTTTTTATTAACATCTATTCCATCGCTACACGCGCAACGGAAAAAAGATAATAAAAAAGCGGTTGCTACGCCTACAACGATGACCGCAGGAATGCAAGAATACAATGGCTATTTTGACTTTTTTTACGATGAAAAAGAAGGCAAAATTTATCTTGCCGTGGAAGATTTAGATAACGAATTTTTATACGTTAATTCTCTTCCTGCAGGTATCGGTTCTAATGATATCGGTTTAGATCGCAATCAATTAGGCGGCAACCGAATCGTAAAATTTATCCGTAGTGGCAATAAAATTTTATTGGTTCAGCCCAATTATGATTACCGTGCCGTAAGTGATAATTACGACGAGCAGAAGTCTGTAGAAGAGGCGTTTGCGCAATCTGTTCTCTGGGGTTTTACGATTAAAGAAGAACAAAAAGGACGAGTTTTAATTGACTTGACCCCATTTTTAATGCACGATGCACATGGCGTAGCGCAACGTTTGCAACAAGCAAAACAAGGAAGTTATAGCGTAGATGCCAGTCGTTCGGCACTCTATTTAGAACGGACAAAAAGCTTTCCGAAAAATTCCGAATTTGAAGCGACAATTACGTTCAAAGGAAAGGCAACGGGCAATTACATTCGCTCCGTTACGCCAAGTTCTGATGCGGTAACCGTGCGTCAACATCATTCCTTTATCGAACTTCCAGATGATAATTACGAACCGCGTCATTTTGATCCGCGCTCTGGATTTTTTGGTATTTCTTACCAAGATTACGCCACGCCGATTAGTCAACCTTTAACGAAACGCTTTATTAATCGCCACCGTTTGGAGAAAAAAGATCCGACGCAAGCAGTTAGTGAAGCGGTTGAACCTATTGTTTATTATTTAGATCGTGGTACGCCTGAACCGATTCGTTCCGCATTAATTGAAGGTGCGAGTTGGTGGAATCAGGCGTTTGAAGCAGCGGGTTATAAAAATGCATTTCAAGTCAAAGTTTTACCTGCGGAAGCCGATCCAATGGATGTGCGTTACAATGTGATCAATTGGGTGCATCGTTCCACGCGCGGTTGGTCTTATGGTAGTTCGGTGAGCGACCCGCGTACGGGGGAGATTATTAAAGGGCACGTTTTATTGGGTTCATTGCGGGTACGTCAGGATTTTTTAATTGCGCAAGGTTTAGTAGAAGCATACGAAAATGGCACTACGCCCGATCCGCGCTTGGAAGAAATGGCATTGGCGCGTCTGCGTCAGTTATCGGCGCACGAAGTAGGACACACGATTGGTTTAGCGCATAATTTTGCGGCAAGTTATAATGACCGCTCAAGTGTGATGGATTATCCGCATCCTTATGTGCGGATGAATGATAGCGGCAAAGCAGATTTTGGTGCGGCTTACGATGATAAAATTGGCGATTGGGACAAGCGAACAATTTTGTACGGCTACCAAGATTTTCCTGATAATGTAGATGTGAACGAAGAATTACAGGATATTATTAATCAAAATATTCAGATGGGTTTCCGTTATATTTCGGATCGAGACGCACGCCCTGCGAGCGGAGCACATCCTTACGGACACCTTTGGGATAATGGCGCATCGCCTGCGCAGGAAATGCGGCGAATGATTGAGTTTCGCGCTAAAGCTTTAGAAAATTTTAGTGAGAAAAATATCCCCGTTGGCGCGCCAATGGCGACATTAGAAAATGTCTTAGTACCCATCTATTTAATGCATCGTTACCAAGTAGAAGCGGTGGCGAAAAGTATCGGTGGCGTTGAATATACTTATGCGATGCGCGGTGATGGACAACCAACCAACGCGATGCTTCCAGCAAAAGTGCAACGCGAGGCATTGAATACCTTATTAGAAACTTTGAAACCTGAATTTTTAGCGATTCCCGAAAAGGTGATTCAATTGATTCCGCCGCAGCCAATGGGCTACCAGCGCGACCGTGAATTATTTAAAATCAATACGGGATTAACTTTTGATCCTTTGTCAGCAGCAGAAAGTTCAGCTAATAAGACGTTGACTTTTTTATTAAATCCAGCTCGTTTGACGCGCTTGGTGGAGCAAT
>JBGCES010001090.1:0-23890 GCA_045106545.1 Saprospiraceae bacterium | reverse complement strand
AGCAACATTTCTTCCATCAAATCCATCGTCGCTGCGAAATTACGCGCTAAACAACTTGCATTAATGGTAATAAATTCTGCTGAGGTGGACATACTAATATCCGCCCCTAACGCACCAATCGCATCTTCTAATTCTTCGGGCGTTTTATTTGCCGTTCCTTCTTGCATGATGTCAGTCATCAAATTAGCAACGCCGATTTTGCTTGGGTCGTCTAATAACATTCCACCTTTTAAGCGTAAGCTAAATTCAACTAACGGCAATTCGCTATTTTCAATACCATAAACTTCTAAGCCGTTATCCAAATTTGCTGTCCAAATTTTAGGAACGCTCACTAAAGGTGCTTCGCCCAAATCTGGTTCAACCGTACGGTCGAAAGAAGAAGGCGTTTTTTCGTACTCCGCTTCTAGTTCTTCCTGTGGAGCAGCTTCTGCGCCAGCTACTACTTGTTCTTCCACTACAGCTGCCATCTCCGATCCTTCTACCGCTAATTCTGCTTTTCCTTTAGGAACAAAACTGGTTACCAAATGCGGTTGTCCTTTGATATATTGATTATAAACGCGCATCACGTCGTCTTTAGAAACTGCTAAAATCTTTTTGATTTCGTTCGATAATTCATCGGGTGAGCCACGAAATTCATTGTATTGCGCCAATTGGAAAGACTTACCCAGGAGGCTAGTGATGCCGCCGTAAAAGTCAGTTTCTAACTTGTTTTTGATGCGCTGCATATCTTTATCGTCGATACCGTTGGTTTCAAATTTGGAGAAAGCCGCATTGATACCCTCTGCTACGGCATCTAAATCAACGTCATTATTTGCACGAACGCGGACAACAAATTGCCCCGCAATTTCACGCGTACTATTATATGAAGCGGGCGCAGGTGCCAATTGACGTTCCTCAACCAATTCCTTATACAAAGGCGCACGTTTTCCTTCTGATAACAATTGTCCTAAATAATTTAAAGCATAAGAATCTGGATGACCATCTTCTACCGTTGGGTAAACCATGCGTAATTCAGGTAGCTGTGCAAAATTATCTTCATGCATCAATTTAGTCGTTGCCGTCAAGTCACTTTTTTGTGGTTGAATCGCAGCCACTTCTTCTCTAGCAGGTACTTCCGTAAAATATTTTTTGACCCATTCTTTGGTCTGACCTTTATCAAAGTCGCCCGCAATGACTAAAGTTGCATTGTTAGCACCATACCATTGATTATAAAATTCCTTTACGTCATCAATCGTCGCGGCTTGCAAATCTTCTAAGCTACCGATAACTTGCCAGTTGTATGGGTGTTCATCTGGGTATAATGTTTTATCAATGATGTAGCCAGTATGACCATAAGGCTGATTATCAACGCGCTGGCGTTTTTCGTTTTTAACGACTTGTTTTTCATTTTCTAATACGGGCGTCGTAACGGTGTTAATCATAAAACCCATCCGGTCGCTTTCCATCCATAGGATTTTTTCGAGCGCATCTTTAGGGACGACTTCGTAGTAAACGGTTCCATCGTTCCATGTTCCTCCGTTAAATTCGCCACCGAGCTCTTCGATTTTTTTAAAGAAATTTCCTTTACCGACGTTCTCTGAATTTTGAAATAACATATGTTCAAAGAAGTGAGCAAAGCCAGTACGTCCAGGCTTTTCGCGGTTAGAACCGACGTGGTACATAATCGCAACGGAAACGATTGGGTCGGATTTATCTTCGTGCAAAATAACATCTAAACCGTTGTCTAGCGTGAATTTTTCGTAATCAATTTTAAGTTCAGGTGTAGCAGTGGTAGCATCAGATGAACCCGCATCTTGACAAGCTGTGAAACCTAATATAAGTAAGCTACCAAGCAGTAACCCCCAGAGTTGAGGAAACCGTTTTACATTCATAATAAATGAGTTGAATTTTTAAAAAAGGTTGATGCATGGAATTTTTTTAAGTTTCCATGTCAACATCTTAATTGGAATAATAAATCAATTGAGAAATTATTAGTTGCTGCTGTATCTTTTTACGGCAATTTTCGTTAAAAATAGCAATCTGTAAAAAATATTTGCTGGTATTGCCTCACTAACATTGATTTTTTTTAGACAAAAGGTAGGAATTAGCAGATCAATGAAGTTTGAAGCAGATTAAAATTAAATAATTATTATATATTTAAAAAACGCCTTATATTTGGCGACTTTAAAAATATAAATAAAATTTATATATGTATTGATTGTATTTTTAACGCTATAAAACACCTTCCATGAACATTAGACACTCAGCCAAGAATCCCAAAATTTACAAAAACCTCACAGCTATCGCATTGGCAGAACGAACGCTTTGCGCGGCAGCCCATCCTTTTCGTTTGCAATTGATTGAACAGTTTGAAATTGGGCAATTGTTTACTGCAAAGCAATTAGCAAAACGTTGCCGCATGCCACTGGAAAGGACGCGTCAACATCTGCGTATTTTAACGAAATATTGTATTATTGATCGTCATTTTACTCAAGGTAGGCGTTATTTTAGTCTGAATTATTTAGGCTATGAGCGCATCATAAATTCTTCTTTAATTATTGACGATTTTGTAGATTCTGAATGAAGCATTTATCGAATTACTGATAACGAGTAACGATTAACGTCAGAGCATGACTCACTAACAAATCGATTGATGGTAATCATAAAAACTTTATTATGGTTCTTGTTAATCGTTACTCGTTAACTTTTTTGCTTGCTTAGCCCATTCATCGCGTTTAGCTCTTCCTTGAAATCTACCAATCAACAGATCCACTTGCTCGTATTCTCGGTCAGTCATTTTACTTACTTGTAAGTAAGTGTAGATGCCTAACCCATTGAGCATTTTTTCTAATTTTGGTCCTACACCGCTGATCTTTTTTAGGTCGTCTTTTTCTCCTACGGTGGCTGTACCGATTTGTTGTAACAATATTTCTTTTGCTAGAGGATCTACATCGACCGGTTTGGATTTAGCAGCAACTACTTCAACTTTTTTTTTGGAATGGATTTTTACCGTTTCAAAAATCAGTGTAGCAAAAGGCGGTATATTAATCGTTATATAATTTTCCCATTCCCACTGCTTTCCTTCTTCGGAATGTCTTTCTCCTGTATTCAAAATATCATCACCACCGTATTTTTTAGCACTACTATTTAGTTTTTCTACGAAAGTACCTGCATAAGGAACGCCAATCCGATAATTGTCTCGCTGTACGGGTGTAAAGTTACAAATGACAATTTGATCATTATCATTTGCTGCTCCACGACGCAAATACTGTAAAGTACTATTTTCCCAATCGGCATGATGCAACCACTGGAAACCCATTTCGTCAAATTGTTTCACGTAGAGCGCGGGCGTATTTTTATAATAATGGTTCAGGTCTTTTACCCACTCTTTTATTCCTTGATGATAATCATATTGTAGTAATTCCCATTTTAGTCCGTCTCCATGACTCCATTCACTAGTTTGGGCAAACTCATCTCCCATGAACAGCAGTTGTGTTCCAGGGTGCGTAAACATGTAACCATATAGTAAACGTAATTGAGCGAATTTTTGCCATTCATTACCTGGCATTCGATCCATTAAGGAGCCTTTTAAATGTACTACTTCATCGTGAGAAAGCGGGAGCATGAAATTTTCCGAAAAGGCATAAATCAAACTAAAGGTCAATTCACTGTGGTGATTTTTTCGGAATAAAGGGTCTTTTTTGAAAAATTCTAAAGTATCATTCATCCAACCCATCATCCATTTCTGATCAAATCCTAAACCACCTTCTTCAACGGGACGCGATACGCCCGCAAAGGCGGTAGATTCTTCTGCGATTGTAGTAACACCAGGATATTCTTTCCGAATAGTTTGATTCAACTCTTTTAAGAAAGAAATCGCCTCTAGGTTTTCGTTTCCACCATACATATTTGGAATCCATTGCCCTTCCTCACGTGAGTAATCAAGATAAATCATCGAAGCTACGGCATCTACTCTAATACCATCAATGTGAAATTTTTCACACCAATAAAGGGCATTAGAAACGAGAAAACTGCGCACTTCTGGACGGCCATAATTGAAAATACAACTCTTCCAGTCAGGATGGAATCCTAAACGTGGATCGGCGTGATCGTACTGATGCGTTCCATCAAAATCGGCAAGTCCGTGAGCATCTTCAGGAAAGTGAGAAGGCACCCAATCGAGGATAACGCCAACACCTGCCTGGTGAAAAGCATCAACTAAAGCCATGAATTCTTCGGGTTTACCATAGCGGCTGGTTGGTGCATAGTAACCGATGGTTTGGTATCCCCAAGATGGATAATAAGGATGTTCCATGACGGGCAAAAACTCTACGTGCGTAAAACCCATGTCTTTTACGTAGTTCACCAGCTCCTCTGCCAGTTCTATATAATTCAAAGAAGCTGAACCACCATGCGATTTTTTCCAGGATCCTAAGTGTACTTCATAAACAGAAAATGGACTTTGTAAACTATTTTTACTGGTCTGATTATTCATCCAGTCACTGTCCTGCCAATCATAATGCGATTCCCAAGTGATCGAAGAAGTATTGGGTGGAATTTCCCAAAACTGTGCATATGGATCACCTTTCATTAGTTGTCTGCCTTGAGCTGACTCTATTGCGTATTTGTACAATTTACCTTTGCCAATATCTGGAATAAAACCTTCCCAAATGCCCGATTGATCCCATCGCGGTAATAATGGATATTGTCCACGCTCCCAATCATTAAAATCGCCCACCACGGAAACCCGTTTTGCATTGGGTGCCCATACTGCAAAATAAGTTCCCCATTGTCCATCTACTTCGATGATATGGCTACCCATTTTTTCGTATAGGCGGAAGTGCTTGCCTACTTTGAATAATTCAATATCAAAATCAGTAAATAGAGAGTGTTGGATGACTTTAGACATATGTATTTAAAGTGTAAGGTTTTGATAAATTCGATTACAAAAGTACGCTATTTTCTTCGTGCTTGGATCGAAAAAAAGCGAATCCAATTTTCTTTTTGAATTCGCTTTTTTAGTGTTTCTTTTTATAAAAACGACTAGTTTTCTTCTACAATAATCGTGATGGTTTTTTTCTTACTACCAGCTTTCTGTTTGATTATCAATTCTGTCCCATCGCCTAGGTCTATTTTTTCGTCTGCTTCACCTCCGATTTCCAACATTACTTTCTTTTTAGATTGGGCTTGTTTCATCTCTAATTGCTGTCCCTCTTTGATAACAACTTCGCGTTCTTCGTGTTTTACTTTTTCATCATGTACTTTCATTTTTACGCGACGAGTGGTAGTGGTTTTACCATTTTCATCTACCGTTACTTCTTCCTCTATTTCTTTTTCAATATGCTCACCTTTTTTTAATTCTACTCCTTTGTCACTTAGTTCTTGATTGATCATTTTTTCCAGCTCTTCATCACTTACGGACTCCCCTTCTTTCACGATTTTTTTTACGACTTCTTTTCCATCGGCATCTTTGGTCTTAGTGATGATAACTACTTGTTTGTCCGTTTTAGTTACCTCGGTTTCTGTTTGTGCTGTAAGGGCATTAGAAAAGCAACAGTTGAAAACTAAAAACAGTCCGAGTAATTTTACTATTTGCATTTTGGTTGGATTTAAATTGAATATTGCAAGGAACAAAAATAGCGATTTCTATCCATTTTGTTGGATATAAAATATTCTAGTCAATGAACGAAGTATGGAAAATTAACTTTTTAAACTATATTTGAGCACAAGCTACTAGCGCAAGTTAAATCTTAGTTAATGCAAAAACTTCCGTCAGCTAATTTGTTATTTTTGTTATTCGACCGAATTGAGAGATCTTTCTTAAAATTGAGAAAATTAAGCTATTTACATGAATAGAAAAGCTATACTGCTGATTATCGGATTGATGAGTGCCGCCTTGGTAGGAATTGCGGTATTGCAAGTGAATTGGATTCGCTATGCGATTTCATTGAATGAAAAAAAGTTTGATAAATCAGTGCGCGATGCCTTAGTGAGTGTTGCCGATCGATTAGAGGAAGAACAAGAATTAGTTGCTTTTAGCTCTATTAATGGCTATGGCACGAGTTATTTTCAACAACGAGAAGTGATAAAAGATCAAGGCGGAAGTGTAAAAATAGATATTTCCCGTAGCCAAATTATGCAGCGGTGGTCGGAAAACAATTGTACTTGTTCCAGATGTCAAGCAGAACGGCTGCAAGACTTTAATCAACTACAACAATGGGCAAACTTTACTGATCAAGCGGCGAAATTACCAATAGCTGAACGAATCTCTCCCGATCGTTTAAATACCTTTTTGGAGCAAGAAATGATGGATCGCGGTATCGAGAGTGATTATAATTTCGGCGTATTCTCCCGCGATAAAAATAGTTTTGTCATTATTGATGATCACTATGTTGTTGAAGACGCTACGCCTAAAGAGTTTTTGCCAGGGTATGAAAATTTATATAACTCTAAATATTACGTTTCGCTCTTTCCTAAAGAGCAGCCAAATCCAGGATTTTTGATGATTCATTTTCCTAACAAAGCGACTGTTGTTTGGGGAGATGTTTGGAAAAATTTATTGGGTTCCATTTTATTTACGGGCATCATTTTATTCTGTTTTATCTATACGATTTTAGTTATTTTCCGTCAGAAAAAACTAGGCGAAATGAAGACGGATTTTATTAATAATATGACGCACGAATTTAAAACGCCGATTGCTACCATTTCCCTCGCTGCGGATTCAATCACCAGTCCGATGATTTCTAGTAATGTGGATAAAGTCAAACGTTTTGCAGGGATTATTAAACAAGAAAATCGACGGATGAATGCCCAAGTAGAGAAAGTACTACAAATGGCAGCTATCGATAAACGCGACTTTAATTTGTCGATGACAGAAGTAGACTTACACGATGTTATCCGTACCGCGGTGCAAAACATTGGTTTGCAGGTAGAGAAAAAAGATGGTCGGGCTTATGCCGAGCTGGAAGCCAAAAATAGTATGGTACAAGGTGACCAAACGCATATTTCTAATATGATCAACAATTTGCTAGATAATGCAAATAAGTATTCACCTGAAAAACCTGTAATATCCGTTCATACGCGCAATATTTCGAGTGGAGTAGAAGTGACGATTAAGGATAATGGAATCGGAATGACGAAGGAAGCACGGAAGCATATTTTTAATAAATTTTATCGCGTACACACGGGCGATATTCACGATGTAAAAGGCTTTGGACTTGGTTTGAGTTATGTGAAAGCAATGATGACGGCACATAAAGGAACAATCGACGTGAAATCTGAACTTGGTAAAGGGAGTAGTTTTATCTTGTTTTTTCCTTATCGTGTAGAAGAATAATTAACTGATTATCAAACTTTTATGTAAAAGTGTATTTCGTACATCCAGTAATTAAAGAAGCGATGAATTTATATTTCTGAACAAAATTTTAACACTTCTTCCGTTTTTTATCATAAAAAGAGAAAACGAACGTTTATGATACATGGTCTGTTATTGCTAACATAGGCAACTATTTTGTTGATACCTCGTTAATTCGTTAGTGACAACTTTTTCCATTAAAAATAAGCGTATGAAAATTAATAGCAGAGATGCCCTTGTATTCCTACTGCTATTATCTAAAACCTAAAGTAAAACCGCATTATGGCAGAAAATAACAAAATATTATTAGTAGAGGACGACCAAAATTTTGGTGATGTATTACGTTCCTATTTAGAAATGCACGACTATGACGTAACACTAGCTACGGATGGTCAAAAAGGCTATGAGGCTTTCAATAAAGGTAAATATGACTTGTGCATCTTTGATGTAATGATGCCTAAAAAAGACGGTTTCACTTTAGCTAAAGAGATTCGGGAGAAGGACAAAGAAACACCAATTATCTTCCTAACTGCAAAGACGATGAAAGATGATGTGTTGAAAGGATTCAAAATTGGTGCAGACGATTACATTTCCAAGCCGTTTAATTCGGAAGAATTGTTGTTTAGAATTCAAGCCATTCTGAAGCGTAGTGCTGCTAAAGCTGATCCAAAAGAGGAAATCAAAGAATTCGATATTGGACGTTACCACTTTAATTTCCCACTTCGTATTTTGACTTTTGATAAAGGAAGCAGCGAAGAGGGTAAAGAAAAATTATCTCCTAAAGAAGCGCAATTGCTACGCATGTTTGCGATGTATATGAATGACATTTTACCTCGTTCGGAAGCACTGACTAAAATCTGGGGAGAAGACAATTATTTCACTGCTCGGAGTATGGACGTGTTTGTTACCAAACTGCGTAAATACCTAAAGCAAGATGAAAATATCGAAATCGTTAATATCCACGGTAATGGTTTTCAACTGTTAGTTAGAGCAGGCGAAAAAGCATAATTCATTAACGATTAACATTTTTAATGTTCTCGTTTGCTAATACTAATGATAAAAAGTCTGCTCACGCACATTTAGCGTGAGCAGACTTTTTATTTTTAATCTAAATGAAACCGACTACTTTTGTTACTCGTTAAACTGTTACTTTCCGAAATACTTCGGAACAAGCCGTTAAGCGTTAAACTAAATCATGGAGCAAATTTCCCAGACGGAAGAGAACTATCTCAAAGCAATTTTTAAAATATCGGAATCACAGGAAACTCCGGTGAGTACGAATGCGATTTCTAAAAAGATTGACATTAGCGCTGCTTCGGTGACAGATATGCTCAAACGACTGGCTAAGAAGGATTTGATAAATTACAAAAAGCACAAAGGCGTAACCCTCAGTGAGCAAGGCGACCAAATTGCACGACATTTGATTCGTAAACATCGCTTGTGGGAGGTGTTTTTATTAGAAAAATTAGATTTTGCGTGGGATGAAGTACACGAGATGGCGGAGCAATTAGAGCATATTCAAGCGCCTGAATTAGTAGAACGCTTAGATACTTTTTTGTGTTATCCCAAATTTGATCCACATGGCGATCCAATTCCCGATGCAGAAGGCAATTTTGCTGAAAGACAACAGCGCTTACTGTGTGAAATGAATGCAGGTGAGCAAGGCGTAATTGTAGGAGTGAACGAGCATTCAGCTGAGTTTTTGCAATATTTGGATCGGATGAAGTTGGTACTCGGTACGCCAATTGAGATCTTGGAGACTTTTTCTTATGATGAATCGGTTAAAGTGAAAATCGACCAGCAAAACGAAATTTTGCTATCCAAAAAAGTTAGCCAAAATTTATTCGTTTCTAAATTATAATGCCATAAGCCGCAATTTTTTGAATGCTTAGTGCAACTACAAACTACCATCTAATCACCACCAACTTCTTAATACCCATTCTCTAAATCCTCATCTTTCTTCTTGTAATCACCTGCCTTCCACGCATCAAAAAACTTCTTCCAAGCGACTGGATTAAAGATATTCATTGGTGGACGTTGACCGATGTAATAAAATTCTCTTGCTTGTTGGCGAAGGTAATAATCTGCTTGCTCGTTAGCATCTGAATCTACTTTATTACGCATGCGGCGGAGCGATTCGTTGGCGATATTACGCGCGGCGCGTTCTTGCAACTCAGGCGTCACGTCCATTGCTAAAAATTCCAATTTAAAATGCTCACGACTAGGCCACGGAAAGACAACTGTTTCAGGTAAGTTATACGCATCTTGCGTCATTAATTGTACGAGCGAATAGCGATTGTCTTCCAATTCATCGGGAATAGTGTATTCTACCGTTTCGTAACCAACTGCCGAAAAGACAATTACATCCCCTTTTTCTACTACAATCGAGAAGAAACCTTTAAAATCAGAATACGTACCACGTCCTTGACCTTGAACCAAAATATTGGTGTAAGGCACAGGATATAAGTCTTCCGTTGTTCCATCCAATACCATTCCCGAAAACTGCACTAATGTACTGTCTGCTGCGGGAGCGATTTGCGCCTGCAACGTAGAAAATATTGAAAATCCTAAAAAGAAAAAGAGCGATAGAATGCTTGCTTTCATGTTATTTTTTTACAACGATAATTTTTTAATTGATACAGGATGAGTGCAGACGTTTTATGAAACGTCTCTACGATGCACATGGAAAATTATCGATTTACAAAGTACTTATTTTAAAGACAAACAAATCAACCCAGAGGTTCGATGGTTTAAAACTGCGCGTCATCCACACTTTCTAACCACGCATCAATTTCACTGACTACTGATTCTATACAGCCATCTGCAAAGGGCGATTGCAAATTAGCTAATTTCACTAATTCTAAAAAGGACTGACTGCCACCTGCCTCACACAATTGCACATAGTCTTTCCAAGCAGTCGCATGATCATCGCGATCTTTTTTCCAAAATTGGAACGCGCAAATTTGTGCTAAAGTATAATCTATATAATAGAACGGCGAAGCGAAAATATGGTTCTGTTTATGCCAAAATGCACCTTTTTCTAAATATTCATTACCATCATAATTCCGATGTGGAAGGTATTTTTGTTCAATTTTTTTCCAAGCGGCATGACGTTCAGCGGGCGTTAAATCTGGATTTTCATAAATCACGTGCTGAAATTCATCTACTGCTACACCGTACGGTAAGAAGTAAATCGCATTTCCTAGGTGCATAAATTTATACTTATCCGTATCCCCTTTGAAGAATAAATTCATCCAAGGCCAAGTGAAAAATTCCATTGACATAGAATGAATTTCACACGCCTCGAAGGTGGGCCAATTGTATTCATTCAACCCAATATTGCGGCTCTTATATACTTGGAAAGCATGCCCCGCTTCGTGCGTCAATACGTCAATATCGCCGCTCGTTCCGTTGAAATTGGAGAAGATGTAAGGTGTTTTAAATTTACCAATAAAAGTGCAATAACCACCTGTTGCTTTGCCATCTCGATTGACCAAATCCATTAGGTTTTGCTCAATCATCGTATCAAAAAACTCTTTAGTATCTGCCGATAGCTCACTGTACATCGTCTGTGCTTGTTCTACTATCCATTGTGGTTCACCTTGTGGAGCGGGATTGCCCGATGCAAATTTGAATTCTTCGTCGTAGTTCGTTAATTTTTCTAATTCTAGACGTTTACGTTGTCTTTCGTACAAACGACTTGCGATAGGAACAATATGATCTTTAACTTGCTGACGGAAATTCGCCACCATTTCTGCGTTATAATCAGAACGCAGCATGCGAGCATAACCGAGTTCTACGAAGTTTTTATAACCTAGTTTTTTCGCAATAGAATGACGAACTTTGATTAATTGGTCAAAAATTTCATCAAAGTTATCACCTTGAGCAGCATAGAAATCCCATTTGGCTTGCCATGCTTTTTTGCGCAAAGCGCGATCTTGATTCACTTCCAAAGCGTGAATCGAAGACAAATTATAATCCTTTCCATCCACTTCAATTTTCGCCGTTGCCTTGAGTTTCATATACTCTGTCGTCAGCCGATTTTCCTCTTGTAAATCTTTTAATATAATGGGTTCAAAAGTTTTTAAACTTAAATCAGCAATGGTAAACAATTGATTACCCCATTGTTTTTCTAATTCCGTGCGGAATTTAGATTGAATTAATAATTCATAAAATTCGTTATTCAAGGCTTCAAAACTGGGGCTGTTTTGGTCAAAAAAGGAATGCTCTGCTTCGTAGAATTTATCGGTCGTATCTATTGTATGCCGGATGTGGCAGATGCTAGACATAGAAGTAAATTCTGTCCTTAATTCATTGATACGTTGAAAAGCCACATTAGCGGAAGCAAAATCCTTTGCTTGCTCAAATTGCGCTAACTGCATTTTAAACTTTTTTGAAAATTCATTAATTGCAGGGCGGGTATATTGGAATTGGTCAAACTTCATGATAAAAGAAGATTTTTTAACGAGTAAATTTCATATCAATTCGGATTAGATAAGTTACTCGGTTTATATCGTGGTAGAACGTTTTTTTTGATTAGAAAATTCTTTAACGAAAACATAAATCGCTATCAGTGGTTCGTTGTTGATAACCTGATGTCTTTTTTTAAGAACAACCTTTGTTTAATTCACAATTGAACTATTCATTTAGCAACGAACAAAAATAGGGATATGCAAACGTTTATTAACAATATTAGAAAAAGTTTACAAAAAGAATTGCCTGGCGCTGACGCTCAGTACCGAATGGCACATGCCGTGCGTCATACTTACGCGCCACCGCCCAGTAATGCCCGTCGCGCTGCGGTTCTAGCATTGTTGTATCCCAAACAGCAAGAATGGTTTCTGGCGTTAATTCAACGACAGGCAACCAATCCCAACGATCCGCATAGCGGACAAATTAGTTTTCCCGGTGGTAAAATGGAATTAGACGATCCGAGTATCGAATTTACTGCTTTGCGCGAAGCGGAAGAGGAAGTTGGTGTAATGGCACAAAACGTGCAAGTTTTAGGTGAGCTATCGGAACTTTTCATCCCTGTTAGTAACTTTATAGTTTCCCCCTTCGTTGGTCACCTCGACCACGCGCCTACTTTTAGACCACAAGTAACGGAAGTAAAACGGGTTTTAGAAATTCCATTTTCGGCTTTAGAAGATAACTCAAATATCAAATTGACGAAGATGAAATTTGGTGAAAACATTATCTTGCAAGACGTGCCTTATTTTGATATTGATGGACACGTCATTTGGGGTGCGACGGCGATGATTTTGAGTGAATTGTTAGAGACTATTGGAGTCGTCACCCGATAATTTTAAATTTCAGAAGTTAGAAAATCTAACCTCTAAATTCCTTCAATTATGCTTCAGACAGCAACCTTAGCTTCAGAAATAGTTACCGCATTAAAACGCGTCAACCGCGCAAGCCGTAAATTAGTCCAACTGACCGATGATAACATCGCGTCAATCATCAATGAACTAGCAGATTTAACTTTGCAGAATGCGGATTATATCCTTACGGAAAATGCGAAGGATTTAGAACGGATGGAGCGCACGAATCCAAAATATGACCGCTTGTTATTATCAAAAGAACGTTTGGATGGCATTGTGGCGGATTTACGAAAAGTAGCAAGTTTACCGTCACCCTTAAACAAAAATTTAGAAAAGCGAACGTTAGAAAATGGGTTGGAATTAGAACGCGTCAGCGTACCACTTGGCGTTATCGGAATTGTATTTGAATCACGTCCGAACGTTACTTTTGATGTTTTTGCACTTTGTTTAAAATCGGGAAATGCCTCCGTTCTGAAAGGAAGTCGTGATGCGCATTTTTCTAATTTGGCGATTGTAGATTTGATTCAGCAAGTTTTGCGTAAGCGTGATTTACAAGATGTTTGCTACCTCGCACCCAGCGAGCGCGAAGCATTGGCGCATATTTTACAAGCGGACGAGTACGTGAATACGATTATTCCGCGTGGAAGTCAGGGGTTGATAAATTATGTACGCGCCAACTCCAAAGTACCAGTTATCGAAACTGGTGCAGGCATCGTTCATACTTACTTTGATAAAAGTGGTGATGTGGAAAAAGGACAGCGCATCGTAGAAAATGCTAAGACGCGCCGCGTGAGTGTTTGTAATGCCTTGGATACGCTCGTTATTCACGAAACCCGCTTGGTGGATTTGCCTTTTTTATTAAAAAATCTGGATAGTCAACATGGCTGCGAAGTATATGCAGATGCGCCGAGTTACGCGATTTTAAAAGATACTTACGATAATAAATTACTGCATTTAGCAACAGACGAAGATTTCGGAACGGAATTTTTATCTATGAAGATGTCCGTTAAAACCGTTGCTGATATCGAAGAGGCATTAGACCATATTGCTAACCACAGTTCTAAACATAGCGAAACGATTGTCGCCGAAGATAAAGCAACCATCGAATATTATTTGAAAACAGTCGATGCCGCCGTCGTTTATGCAAATGCTTCAACGGGTTTTACGGATGGGAGTCAGTTTGGGATGGGCGCGGAAATTGGGATTAGTACCCAAAAACTACACGCGCGCGGACCGATGGCATTGCGGGAATTAACCAGTTATAAGTGGATAGTGCGCGGTAATGGGCAAATTAGATCGTAGTGTATTGTAAAATGCCATTGACCTTCTCTTTTTGAATTCGATTGTCAATTTCTAAAATATCCAAGTAGCCCATCAACATCGGAACTGCCATAAAACCTACGCGCCCTGCGTATATTTTTTCTAAAAGATCCCAAAACTGATTTGTTCCAGTAGCAATCGCTTGGTGAGATTCTTCTACTCGCTGATGAATGCGATTCACTTGACGGTCGATTAATTCATAATAATTATTGATGGGTTCGTAGTGTCCAGAAAATACAGCCTTTACTTCTAGCTGTTGGAATCGCTGATAAGATTCTAATAACATCGGTAAGGCTTTTACTCGTCCGTAAGGTGCGTCTAATGCGGGGTCAATCACTGGCGCGGGAGCTAATGGCAAAATCATATCTGCCGAGATCAATGTTTTGCTACTCGCGTGATAAAAGCAGGTTTGGTGAACGCAGTGCCCTGGCGCGTAGATGCTTTTCCACTCTTCTCCATTAATATTCAGTACATCATCTACAGCAAATGTGCGCACGCGCTCAGCGGGAATCGCTGTCCAGTAATTGCGCAGCGACCGAAACATGGTGACGAATTGATGAATAAAAGAACCTGTGGGTGCTTCTCCTAATTCACCAAAATAACTTTGTGCAATTTTAATCCGCCGCTCGTTCATATTGATGGGGTCAATTGCCCAATCCACACCATATTCACTAATCCATAACTCTGCTTCACTATTGGCGATAATCCGCCCCGCCATGCCGATGTGATCGACGTGAGCGTGGGTAATAATGACGCGACTTAGATCGCTAACTTTTAAATTATATTTTGCTAAAGCGGAAGTTAAGGTCTGCCAAACGGCGTCCGTATTTTCACCGCAGTCAATTAAGGTCGGTTCGTCACCGAGCATTAAGTAAGCATTGACGGATTGCATACCAAATTGAGTTGGTAACTCAATGCGAATCGGAGTAGCCATGTGGTTGGTTGTTCGTTAGAAAAGTAGTCCTGTCGGCTTGTTTAACTGCTTAGGGTATTGAATTGTTTATTGGCTAAGTAGCTAGACGTTAGAAATTAGACTTTAGAAGTTAGATAAAGAATTGACAGTCAATTATCTAATGTCCAGCGTCTAACGTCTTAAATCTGTCAACCTACTTACTTTCAGAACGACCTCCTAAAAGCCTAAAACTGAATATAGTTTCGATTAAATTCTTCTAATTGGCTTGTTGTGTAGCGATAAGCAACCTGTTTGTAACGAGGCGTATTTTGATAACTTCTTGTTTGTGGTTGAGAGTAGGATGGATAACCTTTTTCTTGAGAATAATTATTTCGCGGCTGTGGTTGTGGTTGCGACATTTGTTGTTGACGCAATGCTTGTTTGGCAGATTCTAATACATGAATGACGGAATAGTCTTCTGAATAAATATTGATGGACTGTTCGCAATCGTTGATTGCATAATCATAATTTCCAAGATAATAATGAGCCAATGCACGGTCGCGGTAGAACTCACTGTCGTTCGGTTGTAACTGAATGGCTTGATCGAAATATGGAACGGCTTGCGAAAACTCCTGTAAGCGCAAATGTGCTAAACCTAAAGCGTAATAAGCATTCGCATTATTAGCTTCTAATTGTAATGCGTAACGGGCATCAGTAATGGCCTCGGCGTAACGATTCAATTGCAGCATTGAAAATGCCCGATTGGTGTAAAACTGACTTTCTTGCTGAATATTAATCGCAGTGTTGTAATCAACAACTGCTTCTTCGTACGCTTTCTGTTGAGTTTTTACATTACCTCGGTTATTATAAACGTAGGCATCATAAGGATTTAATTGAGCGGCTTGATTGTAACTTTGCAGCGCTTGATCGTAACGTTTCAATTGTGTATATGCGTCACCCCGATTGGCGTAGTAATCATTATCATAAGGATTGCGTTCGATGGCGTGGTTGTAATCTACAATGGCTGCTTCGGGTTCGTTCATACGGCTTTTTGCCAAACCGCGATTGGAGTACAAATTATCATTGGGTTTGAAAACGAGCAATCGATCGTAGATCTGTACCGCGTCAGCGTAGTTTTTTTGGTAAAATTTAGCGTTAGCAAGATGTTCTAGTGTTTCATGGTCGTTAGGTGTGATGCGAATGATTTTTGCAAAATCGATTTCTGCTTGCGCGTATTTTCGATTTTTTAAATAAACAACACCACGATTATACAGGGACTTGAGATGGTTTGGATGGTTGTCTAGAGCTAAGGAATAGTAACGGATAGCTTGATTCAAATTACCTTTTCGATGTAATTCGAAGGCTTTTTGATAATAAAAATCCGCGAGTTCAGTACTTGACTGTGCGGTAGAAAATAATGAAATAGTAGAAAATAATAGAAGGTAAAAATAGCGTTTCATGATGTGAGGAGAATTTCGGCCTTTAATATTCAATATAAGATATATTGATGAATTAAGTCAAAAATTAAGCCAACTCACTCACAAACAGCCTTTTTTATATTTAAAATAATTTAAATATAAAATCGATTATGTTTAAAATTCTTATCCCTTCTAGCTCCGAAAGGCGTTAAACGTTAAAATCATATTATTTTAATATTAAATGTAACTTTTTGATAATATGGAACGCTTCTTGCAAATATCGAATTGATAAAACATACTAACGACACATTATATATTAATAATACTACGGAGAGAAAACTACACTTCCAAGACTTAGCTTTTCCACACTTCTTCACTTACAATTTCTCAACTCTCCTACCGAAAATATTGGTTAACGATTAACATGCTGCAACACGCTTGCAGTCACTACACTCGTCGTGCCAATAACAACAAGCTTTACATTTTAATCCAAATATCGCTAACGTATGCTTAGTGACTAGTACTTCTGTGCAAATTATTGATTATCAATAGTTTAAGTAGCTATAAAGAAGTTGCTAGGTAGATTCTGGTATTTATTTAAGCTGACTTAGGAAGTAGTTAAGTTACTCTTTTTGAGAGTCGTGTAACTACAAACTACCAACTTAAATACTACCAACTACTCACTCGCTCTGCGTTACTCGTTACTAAAATTCCCTGAACATGAGAAAATCAACCATTTTTCTGTGGGGCGTGCTATGTCTCCTCACAACGTTTACCCCACGAATTACATCGGCAACAACGGCAAATTTTTACGTAAAAGAAAATTACATCAATCGTTACCAAACTATTGCGGTAGAAGAAATGAATCGAAGTGGTATCCCTGCGAGTATTACCTTGGCGCAAGGGATTATTGAGTCGATGTGGGGACAAGGAACGCTAGCCATCAATTCTAATAACCACTTTGGTATTAAGTGTAAAGAAGAATGGATCGGTGGTCGATACGAGCATTTTGATGATGATTATGATCGACAAGGGCGAAAAATTAAATCTTGTTTTCGCGTTTATAATTCACCCTACGATTCCTACCGAGATCACACTGACTTTCTAACGCAACGCGGTCGCTATAGCTTACTATTTAATTTCGCCGTTACGGATTATGTCAATTGGGCAAGAGGCTTAAAAAGCTGTGGATATGCTACCGATCCAGCTTATGCCGACAAACTAATTCGAATTATTGAAGAGAATCAATTACAACGATTTGATACTTATACTACCCAGCAGATTCCACTTGGTAATCCAGTTATAGAACAAAACGCAGAAGAATTCTATGCTACAACCACCATTGAATTACCTGCAGTACAGATTAATGTGCAATTAGAAAATGATAGTGATTTTCAACCTTACGAAGTCATTTATCAAAATGAATTAGAAACGCAGACTGCGGAAAATTGGACTACGCCTTCTTATGGAGAGCGCGAAGTAAAAGTAACCGTTATTCCTACGACCGTTTCCTATGAAGATATTTTTGTACCACAACCGATCTTAGAGAGTGCCTACGACGAAGAATTAGCGGAGGATATGTTTGTAAACTATGAACCGGTAGCTACTGTAGAAATTCCTAAACCCGTTATACATTATGCTCGTTCCATGAATTATTTTCCAGACCACGAAGTAGTGATGAAAGCCCCATCGTTTTCTTATGCAACCACTACTAATAAACCACAACAACCTTGGCAACGCCCCGTACTTTCTGAACCTGTTTTTGAAGTACAAGGAGCTAAGCCAACGATTCATTTTTCTGACCAAAATTATGATAGTCGGCTACAACAAGCAGAACGTGAGGTGAAGTGGGGAAATACGCAAATACGTTAGAGTATATTTTTTCAAAAAATATTACTAAGTTTTTATTATTTCGGCAGTACTTTGCTACGACAGAAACGTAAAAAACGCTTCACTTAAAATTTTAGGTGAAGCGTTTTTTAGCAATATAGATAGCCTTCTGCTACCTCGTTCGTAGTTTTGTTTTGTCGTTACTAAAGAGCTAGTGGTACAAAACTCAAATAACTACCTACCTAAAATTCAGTACCAGCAAGGGTTTTAGAACAAAAAAGGTAGGTACTTATTTCGGACTAGTCGCACTAGTAATTTTTTTAATTTTTCAATAACTTCAAATAATCCTGCACTACATCATTCGGCACTGCAATCGATAAATGATAATGCTGAATTTTCCAACCTTCGGCTGTTTTAGTTACAATACCCGAACTGCGACAAGCGCCCATCCAAGTATCCAATAACTCGTCAAACCAAGCGGTCTGTCCATCTTTAGCGAAATAAATATTGCGCTCGGTAGGCGTAAAACTCCACGCTGAATCCCGTTCAAAGTACTTTTTTGACCATTCTTTTAATTCATCTCGTAGCCACAATTCGGAAGCATCCGTACCAATATAAATTCCATCTGCGGTCATACTACCAAAAAATACTTCTTCGTCGCCCGTCGCTGCAGCGCGATGCCAACGATTCATCAGCGTATCAATTGCAGTAGTAGGGTTTTCCATTTCGGTTTGGCAATTCTCACGGCGGCGCGTATCTGTGATATTAGTAATTTTCCATCCCTCATCCGATTTGAATAAGTGAAAAGCATTTACCCCACAGTGTGATAATTTATCACCCGCGTAAAAGGTATAATCTGTCCACGCACTAGCTAAATTAGCATCTACTTCCACGCGGTAAGACCAAATTTTTTCATCCCAAATTTCATCGTGCGGCGTACCCACGGCAGTTACAAACTTTTCTAAATCACCTGCTCTGCGTTGTGATTTTCCTTCTTTATTATAAAAAACGGTTGCCATCGCGGCATTCTGCATAAAAACGCTATTTACCGCACTGCTATCGCCTGCGCGCATCCCGTCGAACATTTTTTGGATAGTTTGAATAACAGCAATTTCTTCGGAGCTACTTTTCTGTGCAAAAAGAAAAAGAGTAGAAAAAGCGAGCAATGTAGTAAGTAATAGTTTCATGCGTAATTGGTTTAAATAAAAATGACAACTAGAATGTAGTTTGAAATCTGCTGTACAATATAAAGTAATTTTTGGATACCGACAATGATGGATTGAAAAGACTTCCAGCCAGCGACGTCAATTCTAAAAAGCCTGTAGCTGCACCAGTTTATCGTATTCTCCTTGCTGTGCAATCAACTCCTGATGTGTCCCCGTTTCAATAATATTTCCTTCGCGCATAACCACAATTAGATCGGCATTTTGAATAGTAGAAAGGCGATGAGCGATGACAATGGAAGTACGATTTTCCATTACTTTATTTAATGCATCTTGTACTAATTTTTCGGACTCGGAATCTAAGGCGGAAGTTGCTTCATCCAAAATTAGGATGGGCGGATTTTTTAAAATTGCCCGCGCAATGGTTAAGCGCTGTCGCTGACCGCCACTCAATTTTTGTCCACTATCACCGATATTCGTTTGATAGCCATTATCTGTTTTTAAAATAAAATCATGTGCATTGGCAGCTTTAGCAGCGGCGATCATTTCGGCTTCAGTGGCGTTTTCATTGCCAAAGCGTAAATTATTTGCTATGGTATCGTTGAAGAGAATTGCATTTTGAGAAATATAACCAATCAATTGACGCAAGTCTTTCAGTTTGATAGTCGTAATATTCAAATTATCAACTAAGATCTCGCCTTCTGTAACGTCATAAAAACGATTAAGTAAATATGCCATCGTTGTTTTTCCACTACCCGATTGCCCAACCAAAGCAACCGTTTTTCCACGAGGAACAACTAGATTAATTTGCTGTAAAACGTGCTGTTCCGAATAGCGAAAACCAACTTGTTTTAATTCAATTTGCTGCGTGAAATCCGTTTTGGAAAGTGCGTTAGGCTGGTCTTCCAAATGATTGGGTGTATCTAATAATTCCATAATCCGCTGCGCGGAAGCATCTCCGCGTTTGATGTCATAAACGGCTAAAGAAATTGCTTTGGCGGGATTGATAATTTGATAAAATAGCACCACATAAGTAATAAATACTTCTGCTTCTAATTCATTTCGCTCTAAAATCAACACACTACCAAACCAGACAATGGCAATAATTACAAATGAACCTAAAATTTCACTAATCGGAGAAGACAACTCGCGCCGATATAAAACGGCATTCATAAATTGGAAATGTCGCTGATTAGAAGCGATGAAACGTTGCTGTGTCCGCTGTTCGGCGACATAAGATTTGATGATAGGTAAGCCGCTCAAATTTTCTTCTACCAGCGATAAAATATTTGCCAGCTCATCTTTTGCCTGCTTGGCTGGTTTTTTTAAAGTGTTACCAATATAGGTAATTATAAAGCCAGTCAATGGCAATAAAATAACTACGAATAGCGTCAATTTGGGACTCAATACCACCAGCAAAATAATGGTCGTGAAAATCAGGAGTGGCTCTTGGATCATCCGCTGTATCGAACTCAACACTGCCCACTGAATTTCCACAATATCGGTCGTTAAGCGGGCAATTACATCGCCTTTACGTTTTTCGGTAAAAAAACTAATCGGTAAATGCAGCATTTTATCATGAATCGCATCGCGTAAATCCCGCTCAATCACATTTTTTAAATACGTCAAAAACGCCGCGCCGAGGAAGCGAAAAAGATTTTTTAATAAAAATAGAGTACACGTAAAAAGTAAAATATAAAATAGAACGCGCTGTTGTCCAATCTGTGCCGACCAAGTCGTGATGTAATAATTGAGCTGACTTTCTAGGTAAGATTTTAAGTTAATTAATCCCGTATAGGTCGCAGGTTCAATAACTGATTGAGTATTTTCAAAAATGATTTTTAAAACGGGAATCAGAATTGTAATCGATCCCAATGAAAAAACAACCATCAATATATTGAATAGTATCGAAAACGCGATCTGTTGACGATAAGGACGAGCGAACTGTAAAATACGGAAGAAGTTTTTCACGGTTGAGGATTGACGGTTGACGGTTGATGGCAACCATGATTGATGAATAAAAAAACGTTTACTAAACGCTGATTCGTCTAGTAAACGTTCTGGCAGGACTAAAAACTCCCAACTTCCAACTCAAAACTATTCTTCTTCTCCCATATCAAAAGTGTTCAAGAAGCCCGTATGGAAATTTCCACTGCGGAAATTCTCGTCTCGCATTAGTTTCTTATGAAAAGGAACAGTTGTTTTGATACCTTCTACTACAAATTCGTCTAGCGCGCGTTGCATTTTAGTAATACATTCTTCTCTAGTTTGTGCGCGACAAATTAATTTCGCAATCATAGAATCATAGTAAGGCGGAATCATATAGCCCGCATAAACGTGCGTATCTACGCGCACACCATGTCCTTTTGGACTATGAAAACCATGAATTTTACCAGGACTTGGGCGGAAATCTTTATATACATCCTCGGCATTAATCCGCACCTCCATCGCGTGCATTTGTGGATAATAATTACCTCCTGTAATTTTCTCACCCGCTGCGATTTTAATTTGCTCTTTGATCAAATCGTGATCAATTACCTCTTCCGTTACGGGATGCTCTACTTGAATCCGCGTATTCATTTCCATGAAATAAAAATTGCGGTGTTTATCCACTAAGAATTCTACGGTTCCTACGCCCTCGTAGTTAATTGATTCGCCAGCGCGGACAGAAGCTTCTCCCATACGCTCCCGCAATTCATCTGTCATAAATGGCGAAGGACATTCCTCGACTAATTTTTGATGACGACGCTGAATTGAGCAATCACGTTCGGACAAGTGAACAACTTTTCCGTATTGATCGCCTGCAATTTGGAACTCAATATGACGTGGTTCTTCGATAAATTTTTCGATATAAATACCATCGTTGGAAAAAGAGGCTTTCGCTTCGCGACGAGCGGTATCCCAGTTCGATTCGAATTCTTCTTCTTTCCAAACAATCCGCATTCCTTTACCACCTCCACCAGCTGTTGCCTTTAGAATGACTGGATAACCAATCTCCTCAGCAATCTTCACACCTTGTGCAACACTTACTAGCAAATCTTCTGAGCCTGGAACGACAGGTACGCCTGCCTTAATCATCGTATCCTTGGCAGTGATTTTATCGCCCATTTTCCGAATCATTTCAGGAGATGGACCAATAAATTTAATCCCATATTCGGAACAAACTTCGGCAAAATCTGCATTTTCAGCTAAGAAACCATAACCAGGATGAATCGCGTCTGCGTTGGTAATTTCTACCGCCGCCATTAGACTTGGGATATTTAAATAAGAATCAGTAGAAGAAGCTGGACCGATACAAACCGCTTCATCTGCAAACCGAACATGTAAACTATCTCGATCTGCTGTTGAATATACGGCTACGGTTTTAATGCCCATTTCTTTGCAGGTACGGACGATCCGCAGCGCAATCTCTCCCCGATTGGCAATTAATATTTTTTTAAACATAGTCTTAATGATAATGAATAGTTTATCCCGAAGGATTTCGGGAATGAATGATGAATGATAAATGCGTGAGCGCACTAACCATTGATTCACTACCCTTTTGGGTCAACTAGGAAAAGTACTTGATCGTACTCGACGGGTTGAGCATCTTCTATCATTACTTTGACGACTTTACCACTTACTTCTGATTCGATTTCGTTAAATAACTTCATCGCCTCTACGATACAAACTACTGAGCCTTCAGAGATATTATCGCCAACTTCTATAAAAGCAGGTTTTTCTGGTGAAGAAGAGCGATAGAATGTTCCAACAATCGGCGATTTTACTTCCAGATAATTAGAAGTATCAGCTGCGTCACTGGCAGCTTCCGCTGGTTTAGCGGCGGCAGAAGGAGCAGGTGTAGCCGGTGCTGTAGCCATTGGCATCGCAGCAGGAGCAGAAGGCATGGGAATAAATGAGGGAACGGCACTGACTGGAGCAGCTTTTGTTTTTGAAAATTTATCTGTCCGAATAGATAATTCAAATTCGCCATCTTTCATTTTGAATTCTGCGAGGTCGGTTTTATTAATCAACTTGATTAAATCCTGAATTTCTTTAAAAGTCATCAGCGGATGGTGTTTAGTTTCGTAAAGTGGTGAGATAAAAAGTGGATTGCTGTCGGCAGGGCTTAGTTTAAGTAACGAGTGAAAAATAAGTCCTTCATTTGGAGATAGAGATTTTGTACCAAGACGAGGCAAAAAACGTAAGCGATGCTTTAGCATCGATGAGGCTTTTTAACGAAGTATTGGCGCAAAAGGTCATCGGCGAAATGAGGAAGTTATTCTTTAGTCGTTACTAAGTAAAATAATTTAATTGTTGAACTGCTTTTTAATCAAAAAATAGTTCAACAATTAAATATTACGAACTAGCCCTTCACGCGCTCCACATAACTATTGGTGCGAGTGTCTATTTTGATGCGGTCGCCAATATTAATAAATAATGGGACGCGTATTTCTGCGCCAGTTTCAACTTTAGCAGGTTTTAGGGTATTGGTAGCAGTATCTCCTTTTACTCCTGGTTCCGTGTATGTAATTTCCATTTCTACATACTGCGGCATATCCAAAGTTAGTGGTATTTCTTTGCTTGCATGAAATAAAATATCAACATTACTACCTTCTTTTAGTAATCCTGCA
>JBGCES010000109.1:0-5689 GCA_045106545.1 Saprospiraceae bacterium | reverse complement strand
ATCTCTGCGGTTTTCGTTTGGGTGGCGGAAGTAGAGTTTTTAGATGGGGTAGTGGAGATACTTTAAGGGGAGGTGAATTTGTTGAGGTAGTTAAAACCCCTCAACCCCATTCACTGTGGTATATTTGAAACTCACCTTTTTATCTGGATTAATAATTTTAAACGCCGACTGCACCATCAAAGTCGCCTCGTGGAAACCACATAAAATCAACTTCAACTTACCGGGATACGTATTAATATCACCAATCGCAAATACGCCTGGCACATTCGTAGCATAATCACTCGTATCGACTTCGATGGCGTTTTTAGTAATATTTAAACCCCAATCTGCCAATGGTCCTAATTTTGGTGAAAGCCCGAATAAAGGGACAAAATGATCAGTTGATTGAGAGAACTCACCCGCTGACTTACTTTTGATGACGACTTCTTTCAACACGCCATTTCCATCCAATCCAACTGCCTGCGCGTCAGTCAATAATTTGATTTTACCCGCTTCCGCTAAATGGTGTACTTTCTCTACGCTATCCAACGCACCACGGAACGATTTACGACGGTGAATCAACATCACTTCTTCTGCAACATCGGCTAAAAATATCGTCCAATCCAAGGCAGAATCGCCTCCACCCGCTACTACGACGCGCTTGTTACGATAAAATTCAGGATCCTTAATGATGTATTCTACGCCTTTATCTTCAAAACGAGCAATGTTCTCAATCGGTGGTTTACGTGGTTCAAAACAACCCAATCCACCTGCAATCGCGATGACTGGTGCATTGATTTGCGTTCCTTTATTGGTCGTCAATACAAAACTATCGTCTTCCAATCGCTCGATGCTTTCCGCTCGTTCGCCCAGCGTAAATTCAGGATTAAATGGCTTGATTTGTTCCATCAAATTGTCCACTAAATCACCTGCCAGAATACTCGGAAAACCTGGAATATCATAAATGGGCTTTTTAGGATAAATCTCACTTAACTGCCCGCCTGGTTGTGGTAAAGAATCCACTAAATGGCAACGCAGCTTTAACAAACCCGCTTCAAAAACGGTGAACAATCCACATGGTCCTGCGCCTACGATGATAATATCTGTCTTATTCATATTTTGGAGAACAGACATTCCTGTCTGTTTATATCTTGGGTAGTTGAAGATGCTACCGATTATTAAAAAGATTATACTTATTTTATTGATAGACAGACAGGAATGTCTGTCCTCCATTACTCCACCAACTTAGCCGTCGCCTCATTCAACGCCTTCACCTTTTCGGTAAAATCGCCTTTCAAACGGTCGCGATATATTTTCAAATTAGCGACTAATTCCTGTACATCATTTGGCAATACTTCTTCCAATACTTGCCGAAAACGCTTGGCGAAAGTTGGAGATTGGCCATTGGTAGAAATCGCTACTTTGAGCGGTCCACGCGAAACAATTGAACCTAAATAGAAATCGCATAAATCGGGCGTATCGGCGACATTGACTAAAATTTTATGCTGCTTTGCGGTATTCCGCACATGGATATTTAGTTCGTTAATATTCGTAGCTGCAATGACCAAATCACGTCCTTCCACATCCCTTTCTTCGAATTCGCGACGAATGATCGTTACGAAATGTTCTCGTTCTTTGAGATATTCCTCAATTTCTGGATTCACCCAGGGCGCAACCATCGTAATCCGAGCATCAGGACTATTTTTTATAATAAAAAACAGCTTTTCAAAACCCACTTCTCCCGCACCGACGATCAACATATCGAGGGTATGTAATTTTAAAAAAATAGGGTAGAGGGGATTGGTCGATTCGGTTGTCATGGAAAAATAGTTTGAAAGTAGTTTGAGATGGTTTGAAAGTTGTTCATGCCACATTCAAACTACGTCGAACAACTTTCAAACAATTATCGAACAATTTTTACGCTGCTTGCGCCATTGTAGCTGCCTCCACCATTTCGGGATGCAGCCTAACCACCTCCCCAATCACGATAATGCCTGGCGAGCCAATATTTGCTAAAGCAGCTTCAATTTCAATCGTATCAATCGTTCCTAGTACCTTTTTTTCGTTAGGTAAAGAGCCATTTTGAATAATCATTACGGCAGTTTCTCCTTTGTTGGCTTGTTGGAATAATTCCACAATTTGCGGTAGCTTGCGGATGCCCATCAGGATGATTACGGTTGCGGAAGATTGCGCTGCTAATTGAATATCGTTACTCAGTTTCCCTGCTTTAGTTGTACCTGTCAACACCCAAAAACTTTCGTTCACACCTCGGCGAGTCACGGGTACTTCCTGTAATTCGGGCAATGAAATAGAAGAAGAAATTCCGGGCACAACCTCCACTCTTACGCCATGTTTTTTCGCAAAAGTCATCTCCTCATGTCCTCGCCCAAACACAAACGGATCGCCACCTTTTAACCGCACTACCTGACCATGCGAGTACGCATATTGCACACACAGCATATTGATCATTTCTTGCGAATAACGGTGTTGATTGGCGCGTTTGCCGACGTAGATTTTAACTGCATCATCGGGGGCTTCGTCCAATAATTCGTCATTGGCTAAGGCATCATATAATACGACATCCGCATTTTGCAACGCGCGCAAACCACGAACAGTAATTAAATCAGCTGAACCAGGGCCCGCGCCAACTAAAGTGAGTTTGGTGTTAATCTTTTTCATGATATTTTTTTAGAGGACAGAGGACAGATCGCTTTGCTGACAGAGGAGAGACAGATTTCGTATCTGACAGCGTAGCGATCTGTCAATGAAATAGCCTGCTCCGAAGTATTTCGGAGGTCTGTCTTCTGTCTTCTTTTTTATGCTTTATAATGACTTTCCACGACCAATTTATCTTCTCCGTCGGTAACCACTAATTGTTGTTCGCGAGTAGCAATAACTTTGGTAATGAAATTATAAGCGCGTTCCAAATAAGTAGTCGCAAATTCAGCGCTTGGCGCGTGTTTTTTCATTTCCAAGACGTGATTATTAAAATCTGCTTCCAGCGCAAATTTTCCTGCTTTAACGTAGTGTTCTTGGAAATCTCGAATGATGTTCCGTTGGGTATTACATTTGACATCAGCAGCTAACAAAAGCGCCTTCGCCCCGACAACCATTGCTGTGTAACTATGATAAATACTATCTGCAAACAGCTCATTTTCAAGCGCTTCTATCGCAAATTCAACTTTATCCCGTGCATCGGCGATAATCGTTCCGACCACATCGAGCATCGCGCCTGCACATTCACCTACACCGATCATTTGACGGTATTCATGATCTTGTCCCCAATCGAAAAAGATGTTTTTATCTTCTAAATCAATCGCTGCCAATTCTTTCAATAAGTTGTAGAAATAGCGTTTGCCTTGACGGTAGTAGTAAGTGTTGAAATACTCGCCTTCGGTGCTATTTGATTCATAATCTGCGAGTAAAGTACGCAGTACATCGGGCACTTTTTTAGTCGGTACTTTAATCACCTTTTCGGCAATATAGCCGCGTCCTTCCTGATCAACGCCACCACCTAAAACGACTTGCATCGCAGGAATAACCAATGGACGTTTCTTAATCGAACTTCCATGAAAGCCAATTTCTGCTGCCGTGTGTTGACCACAGCCATTCATACAACCAGAAATTTTGATATTGATGTTGGTTTCATTCAGCAATTGTGGATATTCTTCGGCGATGACTTCTTCTAGTTCGGTAGCCAGCCCGGTCGAATTCGTTACGCCAAGTGCGCAAGTATCCGTCCCGGGGCAAGCTGTCACATCGCCGATGGTACCAAATCCTGGTTCAGCCAGTTTTAGTTTGTCTAATTCGTTAAAAAGGTGAGGTAGCGTTTCTTCACGGAGAAACTTGATTAAGAAACCTTGATTGACGGTTAGTCGAATATCATCGGCTGCATAATCCTTAATTAAAGCAGCAAATTTACGTGCTCTTTCTGCGTCGATATTTCCTAACTGAACGCGTAACTGCGCAGCGTACCAGCCCTTTTGTTTTTGTTCAAAAACGTTAGATTCTAGCCAGCGCTGATATTTTCGCTCGTTATTAGGCGTAGTCGTAGGAGGTGTTTTCGCGGAAGCTGGAATCGCTGCGGGAACAGAGTAGCGGTCGATTTTTACGACTTGATTCTTAATCGATAAACGCTCTTCTTCCACCATTTCTAACCACTTTTCTAAGCCAAATTCCTTTAATAAAAACTTCATCCGTGCTTTCATGCGTTTTTCGCGTTCGCCGTAGCGGTCAAATACGCGAATGGCAGCTTCCATAAAGGGAATGATCTGATCTTCGTGGATAAATTCGTAAGCCGTCTGCGCTACCATACCCACAGCACCCAAACCACCACCGACGACTAATTTAAAGCCACGTTCTTCTTCGCCCGCAGCGTTGGTACGCAAACGCGGAATAAAACCAAAATCGTGGAAATAAGTGTAAGCAGAATCTTTATCCGAACTCGAAAATGCAGGTTTGATTTTGCGTCCCATTTCCTGACAAATCGGGTTGCGGAGAAAGTATTCGTAACTCGCTTGTACATATGGCGAGACATCAAATAATTCATCAGGATCGATGCCCGCTTTCGCGGAAGCGGTCAGATTCCTAACCGTATTACCACAGGCTTCCCGTGCCGTAACGCCTTTTTCGGCTAATTCTTTCCAGATAGCAGGAGAATCGTCCAATTTTACGTAATGAAATTGGATATTCTGACGTGTAGTCAGGTGTAAATTTCCATTAGTAAACTTCTCAGAAGTATTTGCCAATTGAATCAATTGGTGCGTCGTCAATCGACCAAACGGAATTTTTGTCCGAAACATTTGCACGCCTAGTTGCCGCTGTCCATATACACCGCGAGTTAGACGATATAACTTGAATCGCTCTTCGTCTTCTTTGCCTGTTTTAAAGGCTTGAATGCGGCGTTGGAGTTCGAGAATATCTTTTTTCGCTTCTGGATTAACGTTGTTTAAATCTAAATCTTGGCGCATGGTGATTCTTTTTGGTAGTAAAGGCTAAAGCCTTTACTACCAGTTTGGTCAAAAAAATACCCTTTCAAGAATTCAATTTTTCCTGAAAGGGTTAGTCTAAATTATGGTCGTTTGAGTGTACCATTAATAACAGGAAACGGATGATTTATTGAAGATTGCAACAGCAACAACAACAGTTTAAGGATATGTTCTTTGAAATTTTATGCTGGTACACGGTCTATATTTTTAATAATTGAAAAGCAATATTCGTGCTTCGTTTTACAATTTTACAGACAATAACGTTACCAAGCAAGGATTGGATAGCTGGTGATTGACGAGTATTGATTGATGATGAAAGACTTTTATCCATTTTTACACTAAGTAAAAAATGTGTTCTTTTTAAATCATTGATAATCAGTATTTTATACAATTTTTTGGTATGAAAAAATGATGGATTGACCATATATTAATTTTTTGTTAATGAATATTTTATCATATTTTCATACGGGCGTTTTGTGCTGTAAATTGTAAATTTGCAACAGAAATAGACTATTTTAAGATCCGCTATCGTTTTAAGAATTGAATTTTTGAAAACTAAAATCTACTTTGATTAATGAGAAATTTTTTACTATTTATTAGCTTATGCTTAGCTAGTACCATATCAGCACAACAAACACATTTTGTACAATTAAAACCAGCGCAAATTGATATTGAAAATCGAAATTTTTACATTAGTAATTTGATCGATGCGCGAGTCAATC